>CALJCU010000373.1 GCA_938023885.1 uncultured Prevotella sp.
TCCTTGTGAAGTCCTCCATCTCGTCGTTGATCTCGAAAGTGTAGAGCCTATCCCCTTTCCTCATTCCTTCCGCCATGCATATTGTGGAATAGCCGGAGAAAGTGCCGACCTCAAGGATTGTACGGGGCTTCAGCATCATCACAAGCATCTTCAGCAGCCGTCCCTGAAGATGTCCCGAGGCCATATGGCCATGGACAGTGTGGATGTTCGTGGCACGCCACAGACGATAGAGGTAGTCACCCTCCGCATCGGAGTGAGCAGTGGCATAGCCGGTAATTTTTTCCGGTTCAATCATTGCGCGCAATAATAGTGTAATCAAACAATCCTATCAATCGTTGTCAAGAAGTCCACGGACCGCCAGTTCATAGCTCCGCAGTCCGAAGCCACAGATGACACCCTTGCAGCCAGCACTGATCATTGAATGGTGACGGTACTCCTCACGACGGTACACATTACTGATATGTATCTCTACGACGGGACAGTGGAGCGAGCGGATGCAGTCAAGGAGCGCGATGCTCGTGTGGGCGTATGCACCGGCATTGAGCACGATGCCGTCGTAGGAGAAGCCCACCTCCTGCATCTTGTTGATGAGCTCACCCTCGATATTGCTTTGGTAAGAACTGATCTCCACGTTGGAGAACAGTTTCTGCAGTTTCGGGAGATAGGTCTCGAAGCTGCTGTTGCCGTAGATGCCGGGCTCGCGTACACCCAGCAAGTTAAGGTTTGGTCCGTTGATGATCTGAATCTTCTTCATCATGTATTATTATGGTGTTGTCGTGGTCTCCCCCACTTTTCTTGTCTTTGCTGAACAATTCTGCCGGCAAATGATTAACTTTGGGACAAAATTAGAAATAAACGTGCAAATTGCAAAACAAAACGGACAATAAAACGCCAAAAAAGTTATCTTCCGAGGCCGACCTCGTACGTCGTTTCATGCGCTACCTGAAGTTGGACCGTAACTACTCCGTCAACACGCAGGAGGCTTATAGTCACGACCTGGGTTACTACATGCGGTTCCTCCATGATCGTCATCTGTCACCTTTAGAAGTGAAGCTTGAGGACCTGGAACAGTTCGCCGCCTCACTCCACGAATATAACATCGGGGCACGGTCGCAGTCACGTATCCTCTTCGGTGTCCGCTCTTTCTACCGTTACCTCACCCTCGACGGCTACCTCGAAGTGGACCCCACAGAGCTTCTCGAGTCGCCCGTGCTGCCTAAGCACCTGCCAACCTATCTCACGACGGAGGAGGTGGACCAACTGGAGGACAGCATCGACTTGGAGACAAACGAGGGACAACGGAACCGTGCCATCATCGAGACGCTCTTCTCCTGCGGACTGCGTGTGTCGGAACTGACGAACCTCAAACTGTCGGACCTGAACCTCGACGAGCATTTCATCCGCGTCATTGGTAAAGGTGACAAGGAACGGCTCGTGCCGATATCCGACCGCGCTATCCACGAGCTTCAGCTGTGGTCCGAGGACCGTAAAAAAATGAAGATCAAACCGGGTGAGGAGGATTATGTGTTTCTCAACCGCCGCGGCCACCACCTCACGCGTGTCATGATCCTCATCATGGTAAAACGACAAGCCGAAGCGGCAGGTATCAAGAAGACCATCTCACCGCATACCCTCCGCCACTCCTTCGCCACAGCGATGCTCAAAGGCGGTGCCGACCTCCGTGTCATCCAGGTGCTCCTCGGACATGCCAACATCGGCACTACGGAGATATACACGCATCTCGACGATGAGTCGCTGCGCAAAGAGGTCCTGGAGCACCATCCGAGAAACATCTTGTACGCTGAGCGCAACACCGGCGCTTCGCTAAAAAAGACAGAATAAAGAAAAGAGACAGCGTTTATTCTGTTGATCTCTTTTTAACGACAATTGCCATTAATTGACCATTAATTGACAGAAATATTAATGTCGAATTAACGGATAATTAATGGCAATTAATGTTTAAAAGAGATTTCTTCTACTTGATCACTTTCTTCCCGTTGTGGATCAGTACACCTTTAGCCGTCTTGCTGACATGCTGCCCTGCGAGATTGTAGTAGGGCGCATTGTCATTGTCTGTCTGCGCGCTGATGGTACGAATTGACGTAGCTATCGTTGCTTTTCCTGCAGCACCGAGACCACCCATGACATTGGCTGTACGGACCGTCCAGACGTCTGAGGTCTCTGAAGCGCAGGTAGCGGAAGCAGCTGTGGTCGCATAGCTCGTAGCATCCGTGATGGCAGCGAGAGTGCCGTCGTGATAGACGAGGTAAGCGGAAGCGCCGTCAACGGCATTCCAGCTCAGTGTGCCGTCTTTCAGCGTTACGACAGGAGCAGCACACTGCACGGTGTAAGCGGCAGGCTCCCAGGTTGTGAAGACGCTGTCGAGGGCGAAATGCCTGGCGCCGTCAGCACTGAGGATCGTCTCCCTGGCAGATGTCTTCCCATTGTAAGCGAAGGTCACGACATTAGAAGCCGGAGAGATGACGTTGCCATCCTCATCGAGAGAATTGTACTCCCAGAAGTTCTGCGGCATGACGTTCATGCCGTTCTCCTCCCAGCGTGCAGCGCGGATCTTCGTGGCAGCGCATCCGGCAAGCGTGGTGTTGAGGAAGGCTACGCGGGTGTAGCCGTTCCAGGCACGACCGAAGTCGTACTGATCCTGGGCGCCGAGCTTCACGGTACAACTGTCGAAGACGTAGCCGTAGTCGCTGCCTGTGGCGTTGGCTGTGATATGTGAGCTCTTGCCAGCCTCGTTGAAGAGGACGCAATGCTTGAAGAAGGCGTCACCGTCACCGCAGAGGTAGTCGACGATACCGTGGATCTCACTGTCCTCGAAATAATACTGTCCCTTGCTGTCGTTGTGACTGTAGTAAGTGTCCTGGTAAGAGAGCATCTTCACACGCTTGCAGATCGTCTGCGTACCCTCGTCCTGGAGACAGACGGCACGGCCCGTAGCACCTGTTGCGGTATCGTAAGGATAGTTGTTCTTCAATGTCAGATCCTGCATATAGAGACCCGTGGACTTATTATATAAGGTGGCAGTGACGTTGATACCTTCTGTCTCGGGCTTGTTGACGAGGACGACTCCATCCTCACTCTCACCGATGAGTGAGACATTCGTGCCACTGACGCGGTTAAGGACCTTATTGCCAAAGTCGTAGGTGCCATTCGGCAGATAGATATACTTGCGTGCCTCAGTGTCGGTACCGGCGACCTCGAGGGCGGTCAGCAAGCCGCTTGCATCGCCGCTCTTCACGACATACCAGTTGCCTGTCTGCGTGAAAGGAGCCTTGCCGAGGTTGACGATGGAGAGGGCATGTAGATAAGCGGAGCCGTTGAATACCAGCGTGTAGGTGCCAGCCTCTGCGGCATAGTTGAGGATGGCGACATTGCCGTCGGACGAAGCCTGCGCGTTCGTCGTGGCGAGGGTTTCACCCTTACTGTCGAGAAGGGCAATGGTAGAAGCTGCATTAGAATATTTGCAGAGCGTCAGTTTGACATAACCCTTGGCGCCCATGAGCAACTGAACCTTATCGCCGTCGCTGAACACCCAGCCATGGGTACTGTCATGGAACTTTCCACTGCCTGAGAGCGTGAAGGCCTCATGGTCAGCAGGATCGAAGTATTCATCACCGAGGTTATAGTCGTAACGAGCCGTGTCGTTGGCGGTCTCGATAGCCGTCACGAGAGCATAGAGACTGAGGTCAGCGGTGACAACGTCAGAAGTAGAATACTTCTTTCCCTTGCCTGCCTGGGCTGTCCAGCCACGGAACTTGTAACCGGTTTCAACCGAAGGATCAGCAACACCGAAGGAAGAGATGGCAGCATCTTTCTCTACGGTCTGTGTGCCGAGGACTGTCGTGCCGTCAGCAGCATAATAAGTAAGGATATAGTCGGGTTTCCATACGAAGGTAGCGACATAGTTTGTCGTCATCGCATCAAGAATGACGGGAATCGTTACAACTGTTGTGTCGGTCTTTGCGGTATAGGTGATCGTGCCGACCGTACCATTGGAGGCTACAGCCGTCACGGGGTTGTCCTCACTCGGCATCTTGGCGCTCTTGCTGACCTCAATGGTGGCAGCCTGACTGCCGTCCGTTGTCTCTGAGAAGATATCAAGAGCCGAATAGGACTGACCGTTGACAGAGAGCGACTCGAGCATCGGACTGCTGCTCAGGTCGACCATGCCATAAAGGGCGAGGTCAGACATGTAAGCGTTCTGGTTCAATGCAAAGTTGTAGAACTTTACCTCCACGTTGTCCTGCAGAGCGGCAGGGATTGCAATGGTGTCGGTCTCACCGGCTGCGGTGGTAATAGCCTGGTTGAAAAGCACGGTCCAGCCGGACGTACCCTGTTTGCGTACGGCAACGGCCCAGCCGCGCTTGCCACCCGTGGCAGCCTGATGGAAGACAATCTTCGTGAGGTTCTTGATCATAGAGATCATGGCGTAAGGCTCATTGACTTTCACCTCGCCAGTGTATTTGGCACTCTGTATGAAGCCCTTTACTACAGGGTTCGTGAACTTTGCGTTCGTGCCGTCGGGAGTGACACCGACGCCACAGAGGGTGAATGTGAGGTTCTCCTTACTATAAAGAGTTGTCACCGACTGCGTAGTGGGGGTCTCGTTGTTACTCTTACGGTCAACGGAAGGCCAGTCGGTGAAGTCTGTAGAATAGAGTTCTTTCTCCTGGTGCTGGTCTTTCTGTACGACAGTGATCCGTCGGAGGTAGGAACTGCCGGTACCGATGATCTCAACATACCCGGCTTTTGCCTCGGCAGCCGACGCCGTATGAGTCGTCGTCACCTCGGTAGCAGCCACGCCACCGATGGTGTAGTTGGTATAGGCGGCACCATTGCTGACCACCGTCACCTCGTCCTTGGCGTGCTTGACGGGAACCTGAATGATGGTGCCACTGTTAAACTGTGCGTCTCCGTTGGTACGGGCTTTCAGCTTTCCTTTAGTCGCATCGACCGTGAGCACGATACCATCGACATCGGAGGCAACCGTACCTGTCGTGCCTTGAAGCGACACCGACGTAATTGTGGATGGGATACCGTTCTGAAAATCCCATTGAGCTGTGACATCCTGGGCCCACAGCGACAGTGGCAGCAAAAGAATGCACAACAATCCAAAAAATGAAAGAACCTTGTTCATATAGTTGGTTATTTTAGATAGTTTCTCTCTATTCAATTCACCGCAAAAGTAATAAAAATAATAATACCACAAAAAGGCAACAGCAAATATTCACCTAAAAGTGGAAAATAATGCACCTCTCGGCCTGCTAGACAAAATATTTCCCATTTTTGTCGCCAAAGACTTTCATTCTGACAAATATTTCCTAATTTTGCAATTATGAATATGAAGTTGAGAAACCTACTATACATTATTATTGTTGCCGCTTCGGCTCTTCCGCTCTCGGCCCCCGCCCAGGTTGCCCCCTACCCTTTCCGCAGTTTCCCTCCTGTGAAGTTAGGGCCATCAGAAGGTGCCTACTGCATGCTTTTCAACCACCTGGGCCTGCTCGTCATCGGTACCGGTAACGGCCTAAAGATATACGACAGCTACTCGATACGCAGTCTGCGCTCTGATGCCTACACGCCCGCCCTGCTACCAAACAACAGTATCCGGTGCATCGCTGAGGACAACGAAGGGAACCTGTGGATCGGCACACGCGACGGCCTCACACGCTACGACGAGCGCACCGGTCAGACCCACACCTTTCATCTGCCGGGTTCTGACCAGCGCATCATCTACACGCTCTATGCCGGACGGAACAATAAACTGTGGATCGGCACGGACGGAGGTCTTATCATGCTCGATACCCATACAGGCAACGTCTTCACCTACAACAGTAAAAACTCATGGATGCGAACACCGGATGGCCTCTGCACACACATGACAGGCTACAGTCCCAAGGCTATCGTCGAGACGCTACAGGGCGACCTCTATATAGGTACATGGAGCGACGGACTGTTCCGTCTCCGGAAAGGCAGCCGGACCTTTGAGCGCTATCCTAAACTGAACGACGGCAACTCAGCCTACTCTCTCCTCCTCGACCACCGCGGACGGTTATGGGCCGGCTCCTGGGGATACGGCGTGATGCGTATCGACAATCCACAGGATGTACTCCACCCACACGTCACCTACTACCCTTTCCCACCCAATCATTTCGACATCTTCCTGCATATCATCCAGGACCCTCGGACACACCGCATCTGGGCGTCGACACGCGAAGGCGTCTGCGCTATCAACCCTGATGAGAAAGGGGCTCAATGGCAACAATATACGTCCATCGGTAACACACCGCTCAGCTACTGCAACGATATCTCGTTTGACAGAAACGGAAACCTCTGGGTGCTCACACAAAACAACGGTATCATCGAGACGACCCCCTACCCGTCGCCTTTTCATATCTTTACCCTTGACCCTACGGGATTCAGTCAGCCCGGCAACTTTGCCACGGCCATTCATACCGATGACGGCATCTGGTTCTGGCTCGGCCTTAATCCTTACGGTATCGCACTCTATAACCGTCTCACAGGACAAACGCTCTACAATAATAACATCCCCGGATTCGCTTCTATTCCCCAGCGTCTCCTTGCCACGAGTTTCACGGCTATCACGAGACGCCGCAACGGGGATTTATGGTTTGCGGACAACAACTATGGCATCATTGTGCGCAATGCGGCAAACAAGACATACGTCATTGACAACACGCGTTGTAAATGGCTGAGAGACAACTTTGTGAACACTTTTCTGGAGAGCCGGGACGGCACAATGTGGATCGGGACAAGAAGTGGACTGAGCCGTATTACGCCTGACGGAAAGGCCTCAGCCATGACACTCAAGACAGGTTCTTACGACGTATCGGATTGTGACATCCGCGGCATCAGTGACGACAGCAATGGAAACCTATGGCTGGCTACAGACAACGAAGGTATCCTGTGCCTTCCACATCCCCAACACCAAAGCATGAGGCCTGTTGTGAGACAGTATGCGCTACGGAACCATAACCTCGCAGTCAATGATGCCAATGCTGTATACGAAGACCATTATGGAAGACTGTGGGCTGTCTCCAACAGCGGCGGATTATTCCTCTTAGACTGTAAGACGAACGCTTTCAATCCGGTAAACCACGCCTTCCACATCCCCGGTGACCGGGCGCTGGCCATTACTGAAGATCTATCAGGAAGCCTCTGGCTTACAACGGACGAAGCTATTGTCCGTCTACGTGTAAAGGACCGCTCCGGTCCTGTGCCAGAAGTGTTGATATTCACGCAAGATGACGGCTTGGGAAATACTATCTTTTCTTCTAACTGTGTCTGCCAATACGGTAAAGAAATGTTTTTCGGCTCCCGCAGTGGTTTTATTGCCTTCCGGCCCGTAACTCTTTATGCAGGCAGAACCGACAAAACGAACATCGTTGTCACGGGAATAGACATCAATGATGAACCATGGAGCACGCTCAACGATTCTACACTCAAAACGCGCATCTCCAAGGAGACGCCAGAGTTTACACGGATGGTCACACTGCCGCCGAGTATCCGTAAGATTGGCTTCGACTTTGCACGCCTCTCCTACAGCAATGCCCGGAAGACGCTCTATGCCTACCGCCTGGAAGGCTATGATGACAAATGGAACTACTGCAGGGAGAACAGCCACCACGCCGTCTTCCAGAACCTGTCCTCCGGTACCTACCACCTCTATATCAGGGCCACAGACAGCCAGGGCCACTGGCAGCAGATGCCCTACCCTATCACCGTACGCGTGCTCCCGCCCTGGTATGCTTCCTGGTGGGCATATCTCATCTATCTCGCACTGCTCACCGCCGCAGTGCTGGGCACCATAGAATGGTACAAACGGCACCTGCACACGCAGAACAGCCTGCGGATGGGTGTCATCCTGACGAATATCACGCACGAGCTGCTCACGCCACTCACTGTCATCTCGGCTACAATCTATAAACTGCGGCAACAAGCTCCCGTCTATGAGAATGAATATCAAGTCATTGACGGTAACATTAACCGGATGACGCGACTGCTCCGACAAATCCTTGAGGTACGCAAGAGCCAGGCCGGTCAGCTCCGCCTGCAGGCCAGTCGCGGCGATCTGTCCGCTTTCATACGGCAGAGAGCGGAGAACATAAGGCCAATGGCAGAAAAACAGCTCATACAACTCTCCATGGATATACCGGAGAGATCGACAGTGGGGTGGTTCGACCCTGACAAACTCGACAAGATTATCTATAATCTCCTCTCCAATGCCATCAAATATAACCGGGAAGGCGGAAAAATCAATCTCTCACTCTCTGTTAAAGGCGGTAAAGCCACCATCCGTGTAGCCGACAACGGCATTGGCATGTCGAAAGATCAACTCCGACATCTCTACACCCGTTTCTTCGACGGCAATTACCGTACCCGGAACGTAGGTGGCACGGGTATCGGCCTGGCACTTGTCCATGAACTCGTGAAGTTACATCATGGTACTATCAATTGTCAGAGTGAAGAGGGTAGAGGAACAGCATTCACAGTAATCATTCCAATCAAGAAAAATGCATACAGCCCACATGAGACCGGTTCGTCTGAAGCCTGTAAAGCAAAAGCCAACGCTACCGTAAAGGAAATAATGAACGAGCATTCCGAAGCACACCCAAACATAACGAGACAGTCTGTTCTGGTAAAGACTAACGCACTCAGGGTGCTGCTCGTGGAAGACAATACAGACCTGCTCGAACTGATGCGGCAGGCTCTCTCGAAGCATTACCATGTTTTCACAGCCCGAAACGGCAAACAAGCATGGAACACGATTCAGAAAGAACCACTTGATCTCGTAATTTCAGATGTCATGATGCCGATCATGGACGGTCTCGAACTGACAAAGCTCATCAAAGGAAACAAGAGTTTCTGGCAACTGCCGATAATCTTGCTTACAGCAAAGGATAAACCGGAAGACAAAAACGAAGGGTATGCCACAGGTGCTGACGCATACCTGACGAAACCATTCACTTTCGAAGAACTGATTGTCAGGACAGACATGCTTCTCACAAACCGTGAGAAGACACGTGACAGAGCAACGAAAGAGGCACGGAATGCAATTGAGGATAAGCAGCCTGTCCATAACAGCGACCCAGACAAAGTGTTTCTGGAGAAAGCATACGACAAAGTAATGGAGCATATTGAGGACGCAGACTATGACCGTGAACAATTCGCACAGGACATGCTTGTCAGTTCCTCAACGCTTTACAATAAGATTCGGGCACTAACAGGGAAGACAATAACAGAATATGTCAATGATATCCGGCTCTCGGAAGCCTGTAAGACCATCATTGCTGAACCAAACGCAACCATTGCTGATATTGCTTCCCGTGTAGGCTTCAATACACCTAAATATTTCTCACGATTGTTCAAGAAAAAATATGGGGCAGGGCCGAAGGAATATAAAGGCCCTTCCACTTAGTCCTCTCC
>CALJCU010000374.1 GCA_938023885.1 uncultured Prevotella sp.
TGGACTGGACATGGATGCTCCTCTCCTTTCCCCTAGGCATCTTCGCTCAAGTGTTCCGTGGGTGGCGCTGGCGGCAGACACTGGAGCCACTTGGCGAGAAGCCAAGGCAGAGTGTGGCAGTGAACAGTATCTTCGTCTCCTATGCCTCGAGTCTGCTCATCCCCCGCATCGGGGAGTTTGCACGCTGCGGCATACTGCGGCGTTGGGACGGCATATCCTTCCCAAAGTCGCTTGGCACCGTGGTTACGGAGCGCGCCATCGACACCATGCTCGTCCTTGCCATCACCCTTCTCACCTTTCTGTGGCAGTTGCCTGTCTTCCATCGCTTCTTCTCACGAACGGGAACACGCATCAATGAACTGCTGGGACAATTCACGACGGCAGGATGGTGGGTGACAATCATCTGTGGCATTGCAGCCGTGGCACTGATTTGGCTCATCCTTCGCAGGCTCTCTATATATAACAAGGTAAAAGAGACGTTCATTGGACTGTGGTCCGGCATCATCTCCGTGAAGAATGTGCGCAACGTTCCCCTCTTTATCTTTTTCAGCATCGGCATCTGGGCGTGCTACTTTCTGCACTATTACTTGACATTCTTTTGTTTCGATGCTACCTCTCACTTAGGTACAGCCTGCGCCATGGTGACGTTTATCGTAGGCTCCATCGCCGTCATTGTCCCTACCCCCAACGGAGCCGGTCCGTGGCATTTCGCCGTAAAAACGATGCTCATCCTCTATAGCGTAGCCGCTAACGATGCGCTCTATTTCGTACTCATCGTACACACCGTTCAGACACTGCTTGTCCTGCTCCTCGGCATCTATGGATGGACAGCCCTGACGTTGACAAAGAAACGGCAGGTGGCCGATGCTTCTTAATCGGTACAAATTATTTTTGAGACATATAAATTATTAACAACCAAAGACTATGAGTGAAATCCGCAATCTTCAACCCGCTGCCATCTGGCACAATTTCGATGATCTCACACAGATTCCCCGTCCAAGCGGACACGTGGAGAAAGTACAACAATTTTTGCTCGACTTCGCTAAGCGTATCGGCATAGAAGCTTTCAAAGACCCCGCCGGCAACATCGTGATGCGCAAGCCGGCTGCACCAGACTATGAGAACCGCAAGACGGTGCTGCTGCAGGCTCACATGGACATGGTGCCGCAGAAAGCCCCCGACTCTACACATGACTTCGAGACAGATCCCATCGAGACCTACATTGAGGACGGATGGGTGCATGCCAAAGGCACAACCCTCGGCTCTGACGACGGCATTGGCGTAGCCGCCATCATGGGCATCATGGAAAGCGAAGACCTCAAGCACGGTCCGCTGGAAGCGCTCATCACACGCGATGAGGAGACGGGCATGTACGGTGCCAATGAACTCCCCGAAGGCGAGTTGCACAGCGATATTCTCATAAACCTCGACTCTGAGCTCTGGGGAAAGTTCGTCATCGGTTCCGCCGGTGGCATTGACATCACTTCGACCCTCGCATACAAACCCGTAGACAACGACCAGGAGACCGCTGTGAAGGTGACGCTGAAAGGTCTGCGCGGCGGTCACTCCGGACTGGAGATCAACGAAGGTCGTGCCAACGCCAACAAGGAGATGGTGCGCCTCGTGCGCAAGGCCATCGCCGAGGCGGAAGCACGCCTCGCTTCCTGGCATGGCGGCAACATGCGCAATGCCATCCCGTTCAAGGCTGAGGCCGTACTGGCTCTGCCGAAGGAGGAAGTAGAGACCTTGAGGGACCTCGTGGAGGAACAGCGTATCGCCATTGAGGATGAGTTCCATGGCATCGAGAAAAATGTACAGTTCTTCGCTGAAGAAGCAGACAAACCTGCGGAGCTCGTGCCCCAGGAGATCCAAGACAACCTCATCAACGCTATCTTTGCATGCCACAATGGGGTCATCCGTATGATTCCGTCCTATCCCGAAGTGGTAGAGACGTCTTCCAACCTCGCTATCATCGATATTGAGGCAGGGGGAGCAACAGTTAAGATTCTCGCCCGTTCGAGCCGTGAGGATATGAAAGAGTATGTCGCTACGATGCTTGAGAGCTGCTTCTCTATGGCTGGTATGAAGACAGAGCTCAGCGGGAGCTACGGAGGCTGGGATCCGAATCCCGACAGTGAGATTCTCAATTTGCTGAAGAAAATCTACAAGGAGCAGACAGGCAAGGACGCTACAGTACAGGCTGACCACGCCGGACTGGAGTGTTCCGTCATCCTCAGCAAATATCCGGGCATGGATGCGGTGAGCCTCGGCCCCACCCTTCTCTCACCCCATACCACGAGCGAGCGCTTCAAGATTGACACCGCTGAGCCGTTCTGGAAACTGCTCACAGCAGCATTGGAACAGATTCCGGAGAAATAACTGGCTCATCCGACAAATGCCTACACGTGGTTTCATCACCTTCGCGTCACGATCCTTTCACGTCCGCGAAAAGACGACGTCCAACTTGGACGCAAAGCGCAGATGCACTTAGCGGATGAACCAAATAATTTGTTTTGCGGTTCCGGGCGGCCACAAGGGCCGTCCCTGCAGAACATATAAAATAATTGC
>CALJCU010000375.1 GCA_938023885.1 uncultured Prevotella sp.
AATCGGTCCAGACACGCTGTCCCTTCTCTCCGTGGATGATGGCCGTTCCTGTATCTTGGCAGAAAGGCAGTATGCCCTTGACAGCCGTTTCAGCGTTGCGGAGCAGTGTCAGTGCCACATACTTGTCGTTGTCGGATGCCTCAGGGTCGTTGAGGATAGCAGCGACTTGCTCGTTGTGCTTACGACGGAGGCAGAACTCCACGTCGTGGAAGGCCTCCTGGGCCAACAGTGTGAGAGCCTCAGGAGTGACCTTCAGGATCTCCTTGCCTTCAAATGTTCCTGTACTCACGCCCTCTCTCGTCAGCAGACGATACTCGGTATCGTCCTTTCCCAGCTGGAACATGGGAGCGTACTTGAAATCTACATTTGCCATAATTAGAAAATTAAGGCCCTCTCCCTTACTCCTCTCCCCCAACCAAAGGGGGAGGACTGATACGATTCAAGGGGTATAAAGGGCGAATGTTTGTATAAAATATAATTCTATTTATTGTTTATCTATGTATTTAACCCCCTCTCCTTTTGGGAAGAGGATTAAATGAAAGGGCTTTGGAGGGTTGGGATTAAGGGAAAGGGCTTAGTACCCGAATATCTCCTTTGTCGTCACTTTCCTCACTGTTCCCAGCTTCTTCAGCGCCTTCATGTCGATATCGTTCTCGTCACCAAGGATGAGGTAACGGTAAGGCTTGTTGGAGATGTTCTCACGGGCGAAGTTGATGACATCGCTGCGTGTGAGCTTTGGTAACGTATTGTAAATCTTTTGGTTGATGTCATAGTTCACGCCGAGCTTCTTGGCATGGAGCCATTTCCAGAAGATGTTGTCGTAGGTCGTACGGTTTGTGGCGAGCGTCTTCATCAAGCTCTGTTGCGCGAGCTTGAAACCAGCCTCACGCGACGGTGTGTTGTTGAGCAGATTGTTGAACTCGTTGATGCAGTCCATCATCTTGTCGTTCTGTGTGATGATGAATGTCGTGAAGCTCTCCGTATCAGTATGCGGATGGACGGTCGGCGCATAATACTGTGCACCGGCAGAGTAAGCCAGTCCACGAGCCTCACGCAGTTCCTGGAAGACGATGGCGTTCATGCCGCCACCGAAATACTCATTGAAGAGCGCCTCGATGGCAGCCTTCTCAGGATTCCATTTCTTGCCCTCATCGTGATACATCGTCATGTAGATGTTCTTGGCGTCATAGGGAGCGACCCACACCTCTGTGTTGTTTGTTGCCTGATGGAGGTACGGCTTGCCGGCAGGTGCAGCCTCGAACTTCTTCGAAGTGGTATGCGCACTGCTGATGATGCCGTCGACGGTCTTCATATCGGTGGGACCGAAATACATCACGGTTGCCTTGTAGTTGTTGAGGTTCTTCAGTTTGTTGAGCAATGCCTGCGGGTCGGCACTGCGGAGTTGCTGCTCCGACATCGTGTTGAGCTGTGAGTTGTAGGAACCGTACTCACCGAGGTCGCGCAGTGCCATGAAGTTGGCACGCTGGTTCGTCTTGTTGTCAGTGCGGGCCTTAAGCAGGATGCCGACATACTGGCTATAACTGTCCTTATCAGCCCTGGCTCCTTGCAGAAGGTTCTCAAGCAGTTTCACGGCCTCGGGCATGTTACTGTTGAGACCACGGAGCGTGATGTCGATGGCATCGTCAGAGACATTGACGGTGTAAGAGCAGGCGAGCTTGTAGAACAGTTGGTTGAGTCTCTCGTTAGAGAGTTTGCCGGTGCCGACATAAGAGAGATAATCAGATGCAATGGCAATACGCTGCTGTTCACCGCCAGAGAGTTCACTTGGCATCTTGTTC
>CALJCU010000376.1 GCA_938023885.1 uncultured Prevotella sp.
GAGCGTCAGATTCCGGTTCTGAAGGTCTTGGGTTTGAATCCCAACGGAGTCACAACACATAAAGCGGAAGTTCCATTATCTATCGGAACTTCCGCTTTCTCTTGTTTATACGACTATTATCAATCACGAAAAGTAGCATATAGAATTGATAGAAATGACACATACGTATCATTTAAAGCATCACATATACAGATTGGGAACGAAGTAACAGGAAGTAAAAAGGCTGAACCCCAAGTAAGAGATTCAGCCTTGATTATTACTACCTGCGAAGAATATTAGCGGACACCTCATATAATATAGAGGATTAACTGTCCGCTAACTTGTTATTTCAAAGCATCACCATTAGGCTCAAGTGGCCAGTAGATGTTCTGATAGAGATTAGAGTTCTCCACGTTTCCATCAGGTGAACAGAGCTTCATCTCTTGATAAGAGAATGGAGCAAGATAGTGTGCCTGATAGAAGGTGTAGCCATTATAGAGGTTGTTATTCGTCTTTTGAATCTGGTAAGGACGGAGATAGATTGATAGTGCCTTTGCAGAGATATTAGCCTTAGCACTACCATCAGCGAGTATAAGACTGTTGCCGTCTTTACCGATAAACTTAGGACTTTGATACATCTGTGTCCAGAAGTTCACACCCTCAATCTGATAGTTCTTCACCTGATCTAATGATGCCCAACGTATCAAATCGTCCTCACGCATACCCTCTCCGGCGAACTCGCTGCGACGCTCACGACGGATGGAATAAACAGTTGCATCAACAGGATGACCAGCCGAGAAAGCAGCCCAGTCATAAGATGGTCTGTTCACATCAGCCTCTATTGACATATTTGTGGCATTGATTGTCGTAGAGATAGGAGCAGTAATTCCAGCACGTGCACGCAATGCAGTCCAATACTGGGTAGCGGTAGCATCTAAGTTTCCAGTACGGAGGTAAGAAGCCTCGATATAGTTGAGCATTGCCTCTTCTACACGAATGAGAATCTGACCATCAATATCAGAGAACGTCTGACCTAACTGCATCGCTGGATCATAGTTATAGAACTTACGCTGGCGATACCCCGTGATGTCCTTTGTCTCAACATCTGTCGTGATGATAACACCCATCTCATAAGGAATCTTTGTAAGCGGAGTTGCACCTGCAGGCAACTTCTTATTAGCGAGGTCAAGACTAGGCTGGTCAATAGCCAACACATTTGACTCACCAAAGAGGAAGAGCTGTAGACGCTCGTCACGGTCGGTCTTTGCCTGATCAATCGTAGCATCACCATGATAACCAGAGCCACTTGCATAGATTGGTAAACCATTCTTCATAAGGAATGACTCAACTAAACCACGTGTCCAACCAGTAGCCGAACCACCACGAAGTTTGTTAGAGGTGAGGTGAGCAACAGATGGGGTCAAGGTTGAATTGAACTGACGCCACAACAGAACCTCAGGATACTTTGACAAGTCAGGACTTGCAAACATATCGTAATATGGGTTCCAGCCGTTATACTTACCAATAGTACTTGGATCCATAACGTGACTGTTCTGTGTTGACAATGGCACAGCATCACAAACCTTCTTAGCAGCATCTATAGCCTGATCAAGGAAGTAGTTAACCTCTGCATCTTGGTTAATTGTGAAGTCCTTATTCCATGGTTTATCCTTTCCTGGCCAGTTAGCATCGCCCGGAACACGCCCTGTTCCTCTGTGATACTTCTCAAAGGTAGCCTCGTAAAGAGCCATCGTTGACTTCATTGCTAAGGCTGCATTCTTAGTTATACGCACCTTATTTGCAAAATTAACCTGTAATCGCTTGATAGCCTCATCCATATCAGACAAGATCTGACGGGCTACTAAGTTACGTGGCATACGCTTGCTGGCTTCAACGAGATCATTGTCTATATTGAGCTCATGCAACATAATAGGATAGTCGCCATACTCCTTCAACTTAGAGTAATAAAGCATTGCTCTGATGAAGTAGGCTTCACCCATATATTGATTAATCAGCTCTTTAGAACCGGAAACCTTACCGTCTGCTATCTTCTTTTCGTTCTCATCAATGAACTTATCAACATTACGAATTGTATACACGTAAAGCTCCCCTGACGTTGGTACTTTCCACTGATCTTGTAAGAACATAGCACCGTTACCATTTCTTTGCGCTTGGTTATCTGTACCATTATCAAAGGTTGCAACACCTGCCCACCATCCACTGTTATTACGGAAGATAGACGTATAATAGTTGATTGGGAATGTACCTAACTGATCTGCAGTGGTATAATATTTATCAGGAGAAATAGTATCGAGTGGTGGCCTGTCAAGGAAACTGTCACACGAAGTTAACGCCATGCCGAGGCATAGAATAGGTAATCCTCCCTTCAAGATGTTATATATTGTCTGTTTCATAAAACTATGAATTAAAAGTTGAGGTTTAAACCAAATGATATTGTTCTCTGTAGTGGGTAGAGCTTACCAGGACCCCAATCGCCACCCGTTGCCTCTGGGTCAAAGATCTTATTCATCTTTGTGAAGGTTACAAGATTCTCTGCAGAGAAGTAGAAGCGAACGCGACTTGCACCAATCTTGTTGGCTAGTGCAGTTGGAAGAGAATAACCGATTTGAATGTTCTTGATTCTCATGTACGCCGCATTCTGTAGGTAACGATCACTTGTTTGGAAGTTCTTTGAACCCTTAGCAAACAATGGACGAGGATAGAAACCATTAGGATTAGGACCGAAGTTAGTATCTGTTGCAGGACGCCAATAGTTCAGGTGATCCTTGAAAGCAGCACTCTGCCACAGACCCACATTGGCTCCAACACTATAAGGTGAAGAATCCCAGAAGTCGCGCTTACCAACACCTTGCATGAAGATGAGGAAGTCGAAGCCTTTCCAGGCTGCCGTGAGGTTGAGACCGAAGTTGTAACGCGGTGTTGAGTTACCGATGATGCGACGGTCACCCGGCTTGTCTGCCGTGCCTTCGCCTCCGTTCACTTTTCTGTCTCCGTCAAGGTCAGCGTACATGATATCACCGGCAGCCCAGTTGCTGCCTATAGCGCTCTGGTCAGCTTTCTTCAAGTGTTCTGCCATTTCTTCATCGGTCTTGGCAATGCCCACAGTGGTGTAACCCCAGATATCGCCGAGGTAAGCACCTTTATAGTACATGCTGAGCGTCTTGGAGGGATTAGGATACTTGTCGATCTTGACGCGACCATCCGTCATGGTCAGTATCACGCCATAGTTGAAGTCCTTGATGCGGTCGCGCCAGCTTATCTGCAGGTCGAAGCCGCGGGAGGTCATATCGAGATTGTTTACCTTCGGCGCATCCGTACCGAGGATGGCAGGAAGCTCAGGAGCAGGGCCTACCATGTCGTAAGTCTTGCGTGAGAAGAGCTCGAAGCTGCCGGTCAGGCGGTTGTTGAAAGCGCCCCAGTCGACACCATAGTTGATGGTGCGGTTCTTTTCCCAGGTCAGCGTCGAGGAGACAAGCGCCGGCATACTGGAGATATTCTGTTTCTTGCCGCCTACGAGCCATGTTCCGGCCTGGTTGCTGTAACCTACCGTAGAATAGAACGGATACCAACTGTCCGTGTTCTGGTTGCCGAGCTTACCCCAAGAGAAGCGGAACTTGAGGAGGTTGATATATTGCTCAATAGGTTTCCAGAAGTTCTCCCGGGCGATGTTCCAGCCCAGCGAGAAAGACGGTGACCATACCCAGCGGTTGTCCTTGAGGAAGCGGGACGTACCGTCATAGCGCAAGTTGCCCTCAACGAGGTACCTGCCCTGATAGTCATAGTTCAGGCGCCCGAAGACGCCCATCGTAGCCCACTCGTCATACTTCCCGTCAACGGACGGGTTCGTAGCTGTGGTATGTAGTGTGGGGAGATTGGCGATGATGCCGGATTGCTGTCCTTGGATCCAGCGTTGGTGCAGCTCCTCGCTCTGGTAACCGGCCATCACCTTGAAGTGATGGTCGTTGGCGAGTGTGAAGCTGTAGTCCGCATAAATATTCGGGTTGAAATAGTTGGTTTTGCGGGCATATTCTTTTACTGCATTGTTTGGATTGTTGAACACGTAAGGCACATTGTTCACGTCATAGCCATAAGTGGTCTGCCAGTCTACATGCTGATTGTAGTTGGTGATGCTGTAGTTAAACTCGGCATTGATGACAAGTCCATTGAGCGGTGTGAGCTGCAGGGAGAGCTGATGGGAGTTCACATCCGTCTGCTCACGTGTGTCACCGCCATTGACGAGGTCGCCCGGGTTGGAGCCTGTCACGACGAAATGGCCGTTGGGATCATAGACAGGGATGATAGGCCAGTAACGGCACATATTATGATAATAGAGGTCATCGAGCATCGTGGGCTGGTTGTAGTCGGTGCGCGCGAAACGCATGTTGTATGTCAGTTTAGCCCAATTAGTGATCTGTGCATCCACCTTTGAGGTGATTGTATAACGGTTGCGCTTGTCTGTGCCGTACTTCAGCAGACCCCTGCGGTTGAGGAAGTTGCCGGAGAAGTAGTAATGCACCCTGTCGGTACCGCCATTGACGCTGACGTTGTGCTCCTGCGAGAAGCCGTTGCCAAAGCAGGTGCGCAGCCAGTCATGGTTGGCGATGGGAAGTAGGTCGTTGGCATCCCATATTTCCCAACGGCCTTGGGCGTTGGCAAACATGGTCCGCATCGTGGGGTCACTCTGTGCTTTCTTAATGTCCGCAAGCTTGTTGTCCGAGAACCAGGTGCCTGAGCCGGCATTGATGCTGGCAGCGTTCATATATAGTGCCCAGTTGTAGGAGTCGAGCTGGTGAGGCATGTTCTCCGGCGAGTTGAAGCGGAAGTTATTGTTGTAGTTCACCGTGGTCTTTCCTGCTTTGCCGCTCTTCGTGGTAACGAGGATCACAC
>CALJCU010000377.1 GCA_938023885.1 uncultured Prevotella sp.
AAGACCGACGGCAAACTCTATCAGGCGGCCATCGACGACTATGCCTCACGCATCAGCCATTACATGCCATTCAACGTAAAGGTCATACCCGACATCAAAAACACACGCGCCCTCTCTGAAGAACAACAGAAAGAGCGCGAGGGGAATCTTATCTTAGAGAATGTGCAGCCACAGGACTGTCTCGTGCTGCTCGACGAGCGCGGCGAGGAACGGCGCAGCATCGAGTTTGCCCGATGGCTCGGCAAGCGCCAGGCAGCAGGAGGTAACCTCATTTCGTCACCGGCGGTCCCTACGGCTTCTCTGAGGCAGTGTACAAACAGGCCGAAGCGATAGTGTCGCTCTCCCGCATGACCTTCTCCCACCAGATGGTGCGTCTCATCTTCATCGAGCAGCTCTACCGTGCCTGTACCATCCTCAAAGGCGGGAAGTACCACCACGAGTGAAGTTCCGGCCTATTATACCAAGCCTCCGATTCCGATGTTGAATAACTTGCGGCCTTTTGCCAGCATGCAAAAACTACCGCTTTGCACATGCACCTATAGGTCGGGTTCCAAGCTTAGAATCTACTGATTTGGATGATTGCGGATATCCATTAAAAATAACATTAGATAACTCAAAAAATTCTTTGTTTTAGGTATTGTGAGGGTGCACCTTTTTGCTTAACTTTGCGGCGGATTCTCAGGACGACTTCTAAAACGAAGACATGATATAACGTGAGAAGTACGTACAAACACACTTTAAAAAGAACAAAAAGCACTGTAATAAGAGAAGAGAGATTGGCTTTGTTGCACCAGACAAGCTAAAACCAGTTTTCTTAATAGGACTTAGATCCTAGTTTGCAGCGTGGCTCCGTTTCCGGTAGACAAACGATTGTGCCGTTGGAGGCCTTATAAAAGTAAATGAATGTTACGGTGTGTCTATTGGCAGATGTCCTTTATGGAGCTCACCTCCTACCACGATAGGACAGAATCCGACAATAATAGAGAGGAAGTGCCAGGATAGTCATGGATGGGGAGGTCAGTAATCGCGAAAGTAGGAAATAAGGGAAGAATCCTGCGCCTACAGAACGGACATGCTCGATGTGGCCTTGATTTAACAGCAACTGACAATGATCAGTTATATAGAAGAAAGTAAATTATTGCTATTATTAAAGTGTCATTCTGTAAGCCCGAACGCTGGTAAGACATAGTACAAAGTAATGGGTCATTTGTTATACACATAAATTTAATATTGATGAAACGAGTAGAGAACAAACTAAGGACATCCCTATTTCTGTTGCTGACCTGGATCGGGATTAGCGTTCATGCCCAGCAGAATATAAAGATCGACGGTACAGTGTTCGAGGCAGGCAGACAGCCACTTGCCGGGGCTACCATCTTCTTGCCCGAGTTCAGAATTGCGGCGGTTACCGACCTTAACGGTCACTTTCGTCTGAATAACGTTCCCCAGGGAAAGGTCAGATTTCAAGTAAAGTATTTGGGCAAGCAGGACCTGGACACATTGATTGTTGTCAAATCTACCAGCAGGCTCAACTTTACGCTGGCCGATGAAAACTTCCGTTTAAAGGATGTGGTGGTTACCGCACAGAACAAGAATTCAGGACAGTCGACCGCGTCATTCATCAACCGGAATGCCATCGACCATTTGCAGTCGACCAGTCTTGCCGACGTACTTTCGTTGATGCCAGGTGCCATCAGCAATAATCAAGATCTTAATTCCGCAAAGACCATTACCATTCGAGGAATAGAAGGAGGCACGGGGTCTGCCATGAATTCCTTGGGAGCAGCCGTCATCACCGATGGTGCCCCCCTGTCAAACAATGCAAATCTCAGCTCGCTGAACCCTTCGATCAATGGCAGTGCCGCCGCCATGGCCGGAGGCGCCGATGCCAATACCGGCGTAGATGCCCGCGGTATCTCAACCGGCAACATTGAATCGGTAGAAGTCATTCGGGGAATTCCATCCGTTGAATACGGCGACCTGACTTCCGGAGCCGTGATCCTCCATACAAAAGCAGGACGCGAACCACTGAAGATCAATGTAAAGGCTAATCCTAATGTCTACCAAGGCAGCATCGAAACAGGATTCGAGTTGGGCAAGCGTGCTGGTGCCCTGAATATCAGCGGCGACTATGCCTATAATAATAATGATGTAACCGCCACTTACCGTTCTTATCAGCGTGTCAATACGAAGGCGCTCTATTCTAATTCTTTCTTCGACAATCATCTGCGCAGCAACATTTCCCTGAGTTTCAACTATGGTAATGACCGGCAGAAGCAGAATCCTGATGCCATGCGTGACATCTACCGCAGGGAGGAAGCCGGCATACGCCTGAATACCAACGGCCTCTTGCAGTTTGACAAGGGATGGCTTCAGAACCTCCGTTATGTCATCCAGGGATCATACACGTCGAAGCAGAGCATGACAGAAGAAGAGGAGAGCGCCGCCAACTCTGTGTACTCGGGTACCTATACCGACGGCACGGTGCTGAGCAATAAGGTAGGCAAGCACGTCTATGACGCAACAGGCAATGAGATAACGCATTTCTCAGATGTCGATGTAGCGGCAGGCTATTATGCACATTATCTCTCGAATGGATATATGACACATAACGAGATTGACAGCAGGGAAGTGAACTTCTTTGCTAAGCTCACAGCCAACTTCTTCAAGAATTTCGGGAAGGTGAACAATGGCCTTCTGCTCGGTGCCGACTTCAAGGCCGACGGCAATGAGGGAGATGGTACGAAATGGAGCATCAACAATCCGCCTTACCGTTCGGTTAGCAACATTGATGGCAGCTATCGTCCCCGGAGCTATAAGGACATTCCTTATGTCAACACCTTAGGTCTCTTTGCCGAGGACAACTTCAATTGGAATATCGGTCGCCGTGCCGTGGATATACAGTTAGGTGCACGTTATGACCATACATCTGTCGTGGGCGGAATCCTAAGCCCCCGTCTGAACGCATCCCTTGATATCATTCCTGATATCCTCACTGTCAGGGGCGGATATGGAGTTACGGCAAAGATGCCAACCTTGTTCTATCTCTATCCACAGAATGCTTACTTCGAATACGTCAACCTTAATGAGCTTGCCAATGAGAACATCCCGGAGGGTGATCGTACGCTGATTACAACGACAAAGGTTGTGGATACGCAGAACCGGAACCTGAAAATCGCCAAGAACTGTAAAAGCGAGATCGGCTTCGACTTGAAGTTAGGCAAGACCCAGCTTAGCGTGACCGGATATGATGAGCGGTTGAGGAATGGTTACGGCATGGGGTCCACCCTTAATTCCTTCTTCCCGTTCACCTACAACACTTATGGTCGGGATGCAGACGGGAATATCGCTTTGACAGGCTCTTATCCCGTACTCTCGTCCTATTATACACCAGTCAACAACCTGAGACTTGACACGAAGGGTGTGGAGTTTGAGTTCAACACGGGTCGTATTGAGTCTGTCCGTACCTCATTCCAACTGAGCGGTGCCTGGATGGAGTCGAAGAACAAGACAGTATCGCCTCTGTTCTACGACGAATCAGGTTCAACCCCCTCTTCGCGCCACAACATAGCCATCTACTCCTCCGACCGCCAACAGTCGTATGAGAAGCAGTTTGTCACCACTCTGCGTGCTACCCATAACATTCCCGGCATCGGCTTCGTGGTGACGCTGACCGCACAGGCTGTCTGGAACCAGAGCGACTGGACAACCTATAATAACGACTCTATCCCAATCGGCTATCTGTCTTTGAAAGACGGTAGTGTGAACTATTTTGCAAACGGACAGTTTAAGACCGTTCGGAATGTCAAGGACGCAGGCTACAGCTACATGGTCCGCAATGCAAGTCATACAGCCGCCATCAAGGAGACCGTGAGCCCCTATTTCCAGTTCAACATCAACATCACCAAGGAGATAGGAGACATTGCCCGTATCTCGTTCTTTGCCAACAACTTCTTCCGCAGCTATCCAAGAAAGGAGAGCAAGCGTTATCCCGGCACTTACTATACCTATAACAATAAGTTCTACTTCGGTATGGATTTGTCACTGAAAATATAAAAGAGGAAAGAATATATGAAAAAAACAGTATTATTTATATGTGCGATGGTGCCGCTTCTCGCTGCCTGCACCAGTTTTGATGAGGCATCGAAAGCTAAAGATATCTCCGCGCTCAACGTAGGCGTGAACCTCACTGTGGATGTTGAGAACCTAGCATCGGTAAAAGACTTGAAAGTGAAGCTCGACAACTATTCAGATGGTTATCATTACGAGAAAAAGGTCTCGGACATGAAAGTCGAGATGAGCGATATTATACCCGGCATCTATACCGTCTCTGTCTCCGGTACGGCTTATGACCAGAGGGGGGACGAATATTATATCAACGGAAACTCCGTGAATAAAGCACTCTATCGTGGCGTAGAAAGCGTGGACATCACCTTGCAAGGACTGAAGGTGAGCCCGTTGGTATTCAAGGAGATCTATTATGCGGGCAGCAAACCGCCCGTGGGATTTGCTTATTTCCGCGACCAGTTCTATGAGGTGTACAACAACTCTTCAGAAGTACAGTATTTAGACGGCGTGTATTTTGCCCAACTGTATCCTACCAATGCCACTCGCACACTTCCCATTTGGGATGGAGGGACAGATGATAATGTCTGCTATGCAGAGCGTATCTGGAAGTTCCCAGGCGATGGCACGCAATACCCCCTGAAGCCGGGCGAGAGCGCTGTTATCGCTCAGTTTGCCGCCAACCACAAACTGGAGATCTACAACCCCAATTCCCCTGTAGACTGCAGCCATGCTGAGTTTGAGTTCTTCCCTGAGAACAACCGCTTGCCGGATATGCCAGCCATCAACATGGTACATGCCTTCTACAACGGCAAGGCAACCATTGGTAACCTATATCAGTTTCTGACCTCTGTATTCGGCGGTGCCTTCTGTATCTTCCGTGTACCTGGAGGATCAGACTGGGACCCCTTGAACAACAAGACTTATCAGGCTCATGAGGTCAATAAGAGTGCCATCAAGGCAAAAATTCCCATCAGCTATGTGCTCGATGCCGTGGAATGCGTCAACAACGAGAACTATTCGGATTCCAAGCGTATCCCTGCCGTACTGGATGCAGGTATCACCTGGGTAGGGAAGACCTACTGTGGATTAGGCGTAGCCCGGAAAGTGATAGTAGAGAATGGTGATACCTTACGCAGAGACAACGGAGCCCTGATCTTCCAGGACACCAACAATTCTACCAACGACTTCGAGCGCGGGGTCGTACCGGTGCTCCACCGTTACAATACGGGTGTGCCTTCTTGGAATGCAACCTATTAATAACAGGAAAGAATCAGAAAGTCTATGAATCGTTTATTGAAAAATATAGATAGAACTGTCGTCGTGCTGGTGCTGGCGGCATTCGCAGCCACGGCCGGGGCACAGACAGATAAGGGGCTGTCGCCTGCCGCACAGGAACTGCTTGAGGAACAGCGCCTATGGTTCCATTCCCCCAATGCGGCCGGTACTGCCTTTGATGACACCCGCAACTATTCTAATCTGAATGTCAGCTATGACGTACAGACCGGTGATTTCCATCGGGGCATGACAGGCAGGACTATCCGGGATACGAATATCTATACAGAGGGATTCCTCAATCTGAAGAATGCCTATGTATGGGGAGAGTTCAAGTTTACACACGAGAATGTCAGTGATGCACGCTTCAATGCTTCCATCACCGATCCTTATCGCGGACAGCCTTACTTCGTGGTTGATTCAGGTCAGCCCAGCAAATGGCGCAACCAGAACTATTACTTGCGCTTCCGGGCTGCGACACCATTGGTCCTCGAACGCCTCACCTTTGGTATTGACGGTACCTATAGGGCACAGCTGGCGGCCA
>CALJCU010000378.1 GCA_938023885.1 uncultured Prevotella sp.
TACTATATGGTGAAGAACTCCTGGGGGGAGACGGGTGACCATAAAGGTATCTGGTACATGACCAAAAACTTCATCGTGGCCAACACTATGGACTTCATGGTTAACAAGAATGCAGTGCCTAAAGACATCCGCAGGAAGTGTGGTTTCTAAGCGAAAGCGAATCACGGCGTAATATAATTATTAAAATGATCTATTTGAGAATAAAGAAGTTACCTTATTGTGTATAAGCTAGGCAGGTCAGGTAACGATTTGGAAACGAGCAGACTACTTTAAGTCGCTGTATTCTATCTAACTAACAAAGAACACTAGTTAAGGTGAATTTAAATCAAGTTTATCTCTTATAAGTCAAGTAATCATTTTTGCGCAATCTTTAAAATATCATCATCATTTAAATGTTTCGGGGGAAATATGTTTAAGATAATTTGCCGCAACTCACATTTTTCGTAACTTTGTGGCAAATTATCTTCTATATGGCACAAGAAATTATAGGCAGGGTAAAGGAGAAAGGACTTTTGGAGGAATTATACGGCTCCGATCGTCCCGAATTCGTAGTTATTCATGGAAGGAGGAGAGTTGGCAAGACTTTCCTTATCCGTGAGCTTTTCAATGGCAGAATGACCTTCTACCACACAGGATTATCTCCGGCTGATCGTAATAATAACGGTGACAAAACGATCCTGCAATGGCAGTTGGAGGAATTCTATGCGTCTCTGGTCCGGTACGGCTATCATGGTTCCATGCCAACCGGCTGGATCGATGCTTTCAGTGCCTTGATAAGATTGCTCGAAAACGATAGATCCGAGAGACAGGTCGTGTTCCTCGATGAACTTCCTTGGATGGACACCCCGAAGTCAGGCTTTCTACCAGCCTTTGAGCATTTCTGGAATGGTTGGGGAGCGGGAAACAGCAGACTGATGCTCATTGTATGTGGTTCGTCCACTTCATGGATATTGGACAACATCGTAAACAACCATGGCGGATTATATAACCGCCTGACTTATGAGATAGAACTGTCACCTTTTACCTTGGGTGAATGTGAAGAGTTCTACAAAAGCCGTAATATATCCATGGATCGGTATGATGAGCTGCAGTCATATATGATGTTCGGCGGAATACCATACTATATGTCTCTCATACGCAAGAATCTTAGCCTGTCGCAGAATGTTGATGAACTTTGCTTTAACAAGAAAGGTGCTTTGCACATGGAGTTTGACCGTCTTTTCAATTCTCTTTTTGTCAATCCGGAGTCTAACAAGGCTGTTGTGAGGGAATTGTTCAAACGCAGGTCGGGCTTGATGCGCAAAGAACTTGTGGAAGGGCCTGCCCACCAAGGTGGTGGAGGATTAACTACTTTATTGAAAGGACTTGTTGCCGGCAGCTTCATCACGAAATATAGAAATTTCAATAGTCCAAAGCGTGACATCTATTATAAACTGACGGATCCATTCTGTTTGTTCTATCTCACATTCATGGACGGCAACAAGACTACTGATGAGCGATTTTGGAGTAATAATCTCCATACCGGCAGTCTGAACTCCTGGCGTGGACTGGCATTTGAAAACCTATGTTTCTCCCATATAGCCCAAATAAAGGAAAAACTTGGCATAGCAGGAGTATATACAGAGGTGCAGCCATGGAGAAGCAAAGCGATAGAGGATGGCGCACAGATTGATATGCTCATTGACAGGGCAGACAATGTGATAAATATCTGTGAAATGAAATTCTCGTCTGATGACTTTGAGATTACACGCGCATACGATAAGGAACTGCGTCACAAACTCAG
>CALJCU010000379.1 GCA_938023885.1 uncultured Prevotella sp.
CACACGGCGGCGATAGCATACAAAGCCAGCGGTGGTATCGTGAACATTGAAACCCATTACAAAGCGCACATACTTTGATGCAAAATAGCTCATCAGCACACGACCCATAGGCCAGTTGACGACATTCACCCCCATTACATAACGGGATCCGACAGCCATATCGGCACCTTCATCATGGCATGCCGCATAGAGGCGTGGCAAATCATCCGGATTATGACTGAAGTCTGCATCCATCTCAAAGATATATTCATAAGAACGCCCGAGGGCCCATTTGAAGCCTGTGATATAAGCCGTGCCAAGGCCTTGCTTGCCCTGACGCTCAATCAGGAATAGACGGTCGCCAAACTCATCCTTCTGCAGGCGCTTCACGATAGAAGCCGTACCATCAGGACTGCCGTCATCGATCACTAAAATATGGAAACACTTCTTCAGGAAAAACACTGCACGGATAATCTTTTCCATGTTCTCTTTCTCATTGTAAGTGGGGATAATCACTATAGAGTCACTCTCATGCATACGTAAACGTTTATTTTCCTTGCAAAATTAAGAAATTAATCGAACAACAGCACAAGATCAAAGCAATTATTTTCCAAGAAATGTTTGCATATTTAGGATTTATAGTTAATTTTGCACGTATATAAAAGTCAGAATATGAAAGACAAGAAAGCCATTACCATTAAGACATTGAATAAGAGCAATGTGTGGGACATCCAGGAGAATGATGTCTTCCGTATGTGGGAAGCTGTTGAAAAAGACAGCGACCTGAGAGACAACATGCGTCACTATACAGACATTATCAAGACTGCCTTTGAAGTAGAAGGCCTCAAAGAAGACAAGCCCATCGTGATCGAGAAGCTCGGGCGGCGCGGTTTCAAGGTCGGAACCATCACAGTTGATGATCAGAATAAATATAAGGTAGCCGTCAAGAAGCGTGCCATCATGCGTGTTACTGACCTTACCTATGAGAATGTAGGTCACATCTCAGCCGCTAAGCTCGTCGAGGTGCTGGAGCGTAACTTCGGTGGTGGTTGGGAGAGTCTGCCTCAGAGCATCCAGGACATCATCGAGAGTGCTTTTGATATCTCTACAACGACATTGCCTGCTGACCGTCTCCACAAAGCCGGTGGACTCTACGAGAAGAAAGTTGATGACGGATATGAGGTGCTCGAGATTCCGAAAGGTTCCTGGACAGAGGCTATCTTCGTCAAGGAGAAACCTGAGGACGGTGTGAGGCCAGAGGATGAAGCTTCTAAGTCATCTGATGAGGAATACGACAACGATGAGGATGAAGAGAAGAAAAAAGATGTTCCCGGGGAGGAGGAACATGAGGATGGGAAAGAGAAAGAGAATGAAGATGAGGAGGACAATACTTTCGATGACGACAAGCTCACAGAAGAGAGTTATCGCACCACTTATGAGACTAATCCTGATGATCTTAACTATGAGGCTGAGGAAATCAGCGATGACAATGACAGTGACTATTAAATCATATTCATCAGGAAAATGAAGATTCCCTGGAGATCTTTCTTTGGATTTTCTGACGAGGGAGCGGGCGAGACCTTTGCACACGCTATGGGGCGTGCCCGCCACCTCTTAGAGATTCAGAACTACGAGGATGCGTGCCGTATCTTGAAATATGCAGAAAAGAACGGAGATGCGGAAGGTATCTATCTGTATGGGTGGTGCTTCTGGAGAGGAACAGGTGTTGTTGAAGCCTCAGCCAAAGCTGTCAAGTTATGGAAAGAATCAGCTGCCATGGGGTATGAACCTGCCATAGAAAGATGCAAGGACATCCGTGATTTCATAGACACTATTCAATGACATCTAAAAATTATTTCAACAGTTTTCTCGTTTTTCTTATATCTTTTCTTTTCATTACTTGCTTTGTGGCTGCAAAGGACAGGAGCGGGCATAAGATTGCATTGAGAAAAACATTTATCTACCGCCTGTATCTTAAAGACAAACAGTCATCGCCTTATCAGCTGGATCACCCCGAGGTGTTCCTTTCTCCAAGAGCCATAGAACGGAGAGCAAGGCAAGGAATAGCCATTGACTCTACTGACCTGCCGGTCTCTCCTTCGTATATCAAGAGTGTAAGACAAAGGGGACTGACCGTCTTGGGCAAGAGCAAATGGCATAATACAGTTTGGGTTCAATCGGCTACCGACGATGTGGCTATTCGGCTTAAAGGGCTAAAGTTTGTGAAAGATATTGTGCGTGTTTATGCTTCGCCCGACAGCTTTTTACAAGTTCCTCATACAGCTTTGAAAGACAGCATGCGCACCGATTCTTTTGCTAAAGGGAGGTATGGAGAGGCTTA
>CALJCU010000380.1 GCA_938023885.1 uncultured Prevotella sp.
TCAGAGCCGTATCGAGAAGTTTCTTGTCCCAGTTACTGTAGCGCGCCTCCTCTATGAGGAACCAGGAGGTCTCCATGCAATGTCCCGGATTGATGGTTCTCGTCATATTCGTATCAATAAACTCACCGCTGGGACCCACACTCTCCAGGAGCGCCTTAAACTCAGGATGCATGAAGTAGCGGCGCAGTTTTTCCACGCTCTCGTCGATCTGCTGCGTAAACACCGGATCATCGATGACGGCACGGATACGTGAGCCTACATTGATAAGAATCATCACGATGCTATGACTTTCAAACTTGGGCTCAAGGAAGCCCGGCGTGTTGAGGAAGCGCTGCGTATCCTCGAACACCTGCAGGGCACGCTGAGCATAGCTCTTGTCGCCGGTAGCGATAGCATACTCAGAGAGTGCTATGGCTGCAAAAGTCTCGCTAAACACATAACGACGCTTGCGGAGCGGCTTGCCGTCCTCGGTAACAGAGAAATACATGTGTCCATTCTTGTCGAAACAGTATTTCCCAAAGAAATCGATGGTGCTCTTTGCTGCGTCGAGCCATTCCTTGCGATGCTCCACATTGTTATATGCAAAGGCGCAGACAAAAGCAAAACGTCCCTGGAACCATACGCTCTTTGTCGTGTCCATCAGTGATCCGTCACGGTTGACACAAGTGTAGACGCCTCCGTGTTTGCGGTCCCAGCCATGTTCCATCCAGAACGGCATAATGTTCTCTGTGAGGTCGCGCTTATAGGTGTCGGCCCAGTGCCTAAGATATTTCTCTTTATCAATCATAGCAATATATTTATAGAAGTTGTATATATCATTTAATGCTGACCGTCTTCAAATAGTTGTCTATACCCGTCTTAAGGGCATCCCAATAGTTATATTCACGGACATGACACATGTCAAAGACGAAGTAGCCGTCGGCCACGTTGATGATAGCATCGACACTCTTAGTGACCGCGTCGCCTTGTCCGCCGTTGGTGAACCCTGTGGCATTGCCCACATCAGGGCCACCAATGAAAGGCACCTCTCCGTTGATAAGCGTCTTGCCCTGCTTGGCAAAGCCCTGCATCGTCCATTCGCCGTCGCCGTAGATCGCATCGGTGCCGGCATAGCAACCCAGGAAGATGCGGTCAAGAGACGAGAGATAGCTGTATTTCTTGTAGTCGCTGTTGGTCCAACTGTATGCCGCAGAAGCATCATAGCTGCTACTTGCCCAGTTGACACCGCTCTCGGGCGAATAGGATGAATACCAGGCACCGACATAGGTTGAGAATTTGATGTTTTTATTGACGGCATGCACAGCCTCGGAGGCGCGCCTGACAAAGTCGCAGATGGTCTTGGCACGGAAAGCGATCCAATCCTTGAAATATTTTGTACCCGTGTTCTTGCTCGTTGTGGTTGATCCGGGCTTGATGACATCGTTGAAGAAATCAAGGTCGGAGACACCCAGATACTCTTTAAACTTCTGCTGCGTATAGTCGGACACGTCCGATGTGAGATTGTCGAAGCGACAACGGTCTAGACAAATGCCGTCCACGTCATATTGCGCGAGGTCAGAGATGATACTGATGATATAATCCTGCACCTCTGTATTCACGGGGTTGAGAAACTTCGTGCCATAGAAGTTGGCATCCGAAGGATCGGTACTCGTCAGATCCATCTCATTGACCGGTCCGCCGGCTGTATTGAGCACTGTCACCCAGTCTTTCTTCGTGGCATCGCGGAAAACGAGGCCTTGATCGCCTAAGCCGTAGGCATAAAGATTTCCGCCGACAAAAGTGTTCATGCTCGCCGTTACCTTCAAGCCGAGCTTGTGGGCGATGTCGATGAAAGCCTGTAGATAGTCCCACGTAGCCGTACGCTCAAAGAACTTATATTCGCCGCCGTCGGTCCAATAGTCTAGCTTCGTCACTTCCGGGCAATGGGTGCTCTTGAAAAGCACATCACCCATCGTTGGACGCACATCCACAATAATATCGGTGAAGCCCG
>CALJCU010000381.1 GCA_938023885.1 uncultured Prevotella sp.
GGTTCGAGTCCCGCTCGCGGCACAACACGTTTAAATCAAATTTATTATGCGTAACCATCTGTTTCTTTCATTAACAGCATGTTCAGCCCTTCTGCTGGCATCATGCTCTAAGATGGGTCCTCTTTCTGCCGATAACTTCTCGGTAGATCCCAACCCACTTGCTACTGTTGGGGGCCAGGTTCCCGCAACAATCGACGGTACATTCCCCGTGAAGTACATGAAGAAAAAAGCTACTGTCACTGTCACTCCGGAGCTTCGCTATGGCAACGGAGAAGTGACGAAAGGTCAAGGCGCCACCTTCCAGGGCGAGAAGGTACAAGGCAACAATCAGACCATCTCTTACAAGATGGGTGGCAAGTACACAATGAAGACATCCTTTCCCTACAACCCCGACATGGAGCAGAGCGAGATGTATCTCACCTTCGACGCCCGTAAGGGCAACAAGGTTTACGACGTGCCTGCCGTAAAGGTTGCCGATGGTGTCATCGCCACTTCCGAGCTTTACAAGAAGACTATGGACAACGCCGGCGCCTGCATCGCTCCCGACAGTTTCCAGCGCATTAAGGACCAGAAAGTCCAGGCAAACATCAAGTTCCTCATCAACCAGGCTAACCTCCGTAAGAGTGAGCTGAGGAACAACTCCGTCAAGGAGTTCGTGAAGATGCTCAAAGAGATCAACAATGACCGCAAGGGCCTGAACATGAAGAATGTCGAGGTTGCCGCTTACGCCTCTCCTGATGGCGGCTTCGCTTTCAACGATAAACTGTCAAAGAACCGTGAGAAGGTGACCAACGGGTATGTCAACAAGCAGCTGAAGGCTGCCAACCTCGGTTCTACCGATGTTGACTCTCACTATACCGCTCAGGACTGGGACGGCTTCAAAGAGCTCGTTTCTGCCAGCAACCTGCAGGACAAGGATGTGATCCTCCGCGTTCTTGAGATGTACAAAGACCCCGCAGAGCGTGAGCGTCAGATTAAGAATATGAGTGAGGGCTTCCGTGAACTCGCTACAGGCATCCTGCCTGAACTCCGTCGCAGCCGTCTCATCATCAACTATCAGACTGTAGGCCGCAGCGACGATGAGATTCAGCAGCAGTATGCTGAGGATCCTTCTAAACTGAGTGAGGACGAGCTTCTCTATGCTGCCAGCCTCACTGACGATCCTGCCAAGAAGGCTGAGATCTACAAAAAGGCTTCTGAGCAGAACAACAATGACTATCGTTCTCTCAATAACCTCGCTGCCTTGTCTTTCAACCAAGGTGACATGAATGCTGCCAAGCAGTATATCGCTGAGGCACAGCAGAAAGGTGACGCTCCTGAGGCTTATGCTAACCTCGCACTTATTGCTCTGAAGAACGGTAATACACAGGAGGCCGAGAGCTATCTCTCCAAGGCTAACAACGCCAACGGTCTGAACGAGGTCCTCGGAAACCTGAACATCGCCAAGGGTGACTATGCACAGGCTGTGAAGAACTTCGGCAACTCTACTTCCAACAGCGCTGCCCTGGCACAGATTCTCAACAAGGACTATGCTTCCGCACTCTCTACACTGAACAGCACTAAGAATGCTGATGGCATGACAGAGTATCTGAAGGCTATCGCCAACAACCGTATGGGTAACACCGAGGCTGCCAAAGCCGCTCTTCAGAAAGCTGAGCAGCTCGATTCCTCTCTCGCAGCTTACGCTGCCAAGGATTTGGAACTCGCCAACCTGAAGTAATTAAATATCCGGGCAAACGATACCAAATGATATCAAACGATAATGAGCCATAGAGCCAAATGATCGGCTCTATGGCTTTTCTTTGTCAGCATCTATGCTTCGCAACTTATTTTTCCTTTTTGCCGCCGTACTTCTCCTCGCCTCTTGTGGAGAGGACAGCAAACACTTCAAGATTGAAGGCCGACTGCTGCAGATGAACCAAGGTGAGTTCTACGTCTACAGCAATGAGCCTGGGGTAGAGGGCATTGACACGATCAAAGTTCAAGGAGGACGATTCTCCTTTGAAATGCCGTGTCAGACACCTGTCACACTGACGCTCGTCTTTCCTAACTTCGCTGAGACTCCCATCTTCGCTGAGCCAGGAAAGACGGCGAAGATAGACGGTGACGCCTCGCACTTGAAGATGCTCAAGGTTAAAGGTACAAAAGACAATGAGTTGATGACGACGTTCCGCCGTCAGATCTCCAATGCCTCTCCCCCGGAGATTAAGCATTATGTTGAACTGTTTATTCAGGATCATCCACAGTCACCCGTCGGTGTATGGCTCCTGCGGAAATATTTCATCGCCACGGCTTTCCCCGACTACCAAAGTGCCAATCGACTCCTCAGGGCTCTCATGAAAAGTCAACCAGAGAACGGTAGTATAAAGAGACTCGCAAATAGCGTCGGAAAATTGGAGAAGACAAGTGCAGGCAACAGGCTTCCATCATTCACGGCCTATGACATCAACGGGGGCACCATATCCTCATTGCAATTATCTACTGGTACCGCTGTCATCATTGTCTGGGCTTCATGGAGCTATGACAGTACCGACATGCTCCGGCAACTGCAGTCAATGAAGCAGGCAGGTAACTTCAAAGTGCTTGCCGTCAATGTCGACGCAAGCCGATACGACTGTCGCAACTACCTGAAGATGAACAATGTCTCGTTTCCCGTCGTGTGCACGGGAGAGATGTTTGAGACTTCCGTTCTACAACAGCTCGGGCTCCAGTCGGTGCCCGACAATCTCGTCATCAGAAATGGAAAAATTGTGGGGCACAATCTGAACACACAAGATCTGACAAAGATGCTAGGAGGAAAATAATCATGCTCGTAAAAACCTATTCTGCTGCTGTAAACGGTCTTCAGGTGACGACTGTCACCGTGGAGGTGAGTATCGTCAAAGGACTCCTTTATCATTTTACAGGCCTGGGCGATGTCGCCGTCAAGGAGGGTCGTGACCGCATAGCCGCCGCCATGCAATACAACGGTCTGAAGTTTCCACGAGCTGACATCACAGTGAACATGGCACCAGCCGATCTCAAGAAAGAAGGGAGCGGGTTCGACTTGCCCTTGGCTATCGCCATCCTCGCTGCCGACGGCCAGATTCCTGCGGGAATACTTGATGAGTATATGATGATTGGAGAGCTCGGACTCGACGGCAAGCTGCAACCGGCTAAGGGCGTCCTGCCCATCGCCATCAAAGCCCGCGCAGAGCATTTCAAGGGACTCATCGTGCCGAAGCAGAACGAGCGGGAGGCTGCCATCGTCAATAATATAAATGTGTATGGTCTCGAGTCGTTAAGTGATGTCATCGCCTTGCTCTCAGGAAAGAAGCAGTCCGATCCATGCGTCGTAGACACACGCAAGGAGTTTTACGAACAACAATATCATTTCGATCTCGACTTTGCTGATGTACGGGGACAAGAGAAGGTGAAGCGTGCCTTGGAAGTAGCGGCAGCCGGTGGCCACAACGTCATCATGATTGGCCCTCCGGGTTCAGGAAAGAGCATGATGGCCAAACGCCTGCCTTCCATTCTACCACCACTGACCCTCAGTGAGAGTCTGGAAACGACACAGATTCATTCCGTGGCCGGGACATTGAAACACGGATCGGCCCTCATCTCCCAGCGTCCCTTCCGTGCTCCCCACCACACTATCTCCGAAGTGGCGCTTGTCGGCGGTGGCAACAACCCGATGCCGGGAGAGATCAGTCTCGCCCATAACGGCGTGCTTTTCTGCGATGAGCTCCCGGAGTTCAACAAACACACGTTGGAGGTACTGCGGCAGCCGCTTGAAGACAGGCAGATTACCGTCAGCCGTGCCAAGTATTCCGTCACCTACCCCGCCTCCTTCATGTTCGTTGCATCGATGAACCCCTGTCCATGTGGTTACTACGGTGACCCGACGCACCATTGTGTCTGCACACCCGGACAGATACAGCGTTATCTCAATAAGATTTCCGGTCCATTAATGGACCGTATCGATATCCAGTGTGAGATTTCTGCCATACCTTTCAATGAACTCAGCAAGACGCAACCCGGTGAGCCTTCGGCAAAGATTCGGGAACGTGTCATTGCAGCACGCGCCATACAGACAGAAAGATACAAAGATGTGCCGGGCATCCACTGCAACGCTCAGATGACGGAGAAGATGATCCACGAATATGCGGAACCCGACAGTGAGAGTCTCAACCTGCTGCGCGAGGCCATGCAACGTCTGAGCCTCTCCGCACGTGCCTACAGCCGCATCCTCAAAGTGGCACGTACCATCGCCGACCTCACACACGAAGAAAAGGTGAATGCCATGCATATCGCCGAGGCCATCGGCTACCGGCAGCTCGACCGCGGAGACTGGGCAGAGAGAGGACTGTAACGGGCCCGTCTTTATTATATTACAAATACTTCCTGAGGAATGCCTCTACCCACTGGCTATACCGTCGTCGATGGTCATTGAAGCTCTTCGCATGCTTGGAGCCATGGAAGACAACCATGACTTTCGGTGCCGGCTTGGCAGCATAGAGCGGGTAGATCATGCGCGTGGGCACAAACGTGTCGCTGCCGCCATGGATAAGAAGCATCGGCTTGCGGCATTTGGCAA
>CALJCU010000382.1 GCA_938023885.1 uncultured Prevotella sp.
GCACCGGTGGCGTACAGGACTATCAGCTTCAGGTGACCAACGGCAACGACCGTCTGCGCTATATCATCTCCGGTGGCTACACCGGTGAGACAGGAGTCATCATCACCTCAAGCTTCAAGCGATATAACGGGCGTGTGGCGCTCGACAACGACATCAAACCGTGGCTCAACCTAAGCACTAATATCAACTATTCCGATTATACCTATAAAGGTACGGGCATCATCAGTGGTACGGGCGCCAACCGCGGTGGTGTAGTGCCGGCCATCATTGCCACACCGACCTATGCGCCTATCTGGGATCCCGACAATCCCAATCAGTACTACACTACGTTCTACGGCGCTAACATCGACTCGCCCTTAGAAAGCCTTGCCCGTACGAAGGACAACAAGAGTGAAAACGCACGCCTCATTGCTACAGGTAAGGCTACGGTAAAATTCACCAGAGAACTCAACTGGACATCCACCTTTACCCTCGACCGCACGCAGACTACTACCACCAATTTCCTTGACCCGGTTTCGACCCACGACGGCCGTGACACAAAAGGTGAGGGATCGGACAACCGTTACACCAATCAGTTGCTTATCTGGGATAATGTGGTCAACTGGAAACACCATTTCGGCAGGCATGGCCTCGACGCCATGGCCGGATCTTCCTGGACCAAGAGCGACTGGAAGCACAGCTACATCGACGGTTACGACTATGCTGACGACAAGATTAAGACCCTCAACGCCGCCAACCGCATCTCATGGACTGGTACAGGCTCCGGGGAGTCGCAGTGGGCGATCATGTCTTACTTCGCACGTTTGCAATACAACTGGAACGACACATACATGGTCACAGCCAACATGCGTGCTGATGGCAGTTCCAAGCTTGCCCCTGGTCATCGCTGGGGCTGGTTCCCATCGTTCTCCGCAGCATGGCGTATATCTAACGAGCCGTTTATGAAGGATATCTCGTGGATCAACGACCTCAAACTCCGTGGGGGATGGGGTGAGACCGGTAATCAGAGTGGCTTGGGCGACTATGGCTATCTCGCACAGTACAGCATCAACCGCGTGCAGTGGTTCGGTGAGGGATACGACATTAACGCCGTGCCTACACGCACACAGTCGACGCTAAGCAATCCCGAACTGACCTGGGAATCAACCCATCAGTTTGACTTTGGTTTCGATCTAACAATGCTCGGCAACCGTCTCACGCTTTATGCCGATTACTATTACAAGCGTACAAAGGACATGCTTATGAGTATCACCCTTCCTGCTGGCTCTGCAGCCGCACGCAGCCTTACTTACAATGGAGGCGAGATGGAGAACAAAGGATTTGAGTTCACTGTCAGTTCAAAGAACTTTACAGGAGCGTTCAAGTGGAACACTGATTTCAACATCTCCTTCAACCGCAACAAACTGAAAAGTCTGAAGTTCGTGCCTATCCAGTGGGCAGCAGGCACATCAGAGGTCGTAGCAGAATATGTGGTGCGCAATGTTCCCGGACGTCCGCTTGGCAGCTTCTACGGATACGTGGCTGAGGGCGTAGATCACGAGACCGGTGACATGATTTATAAGGATGTGAATGACGATGGCATCGTCTCAGCTTCAGACCGCACCTATATCGGTGACCCGAATCCCGACTTCACCTATGGCATGACCAACACATTTTCCTACAAAGGCTTCGACCTGAGCATCCTTCTCCAGGGTACCTATGGCAACGATGTCTACAACGTCTCCCGCATGGAGACCGAAGGTATGTACGATGGCCGCAACCAGTCGACTCGCGTGCTGCGTCGCTGGCAGATTCCTGGTCAAGCCACGGATGTGCCGCGTGTGAACTGGAACATCAAGAACTCCTCTTATTTCATTGAGGACGGCAGTTACCTGCGCGTAAAGGATGTCTCACTTTCTTACAACGTTCCGCTCAACATCATCAGCCGATTTGGGTTAACGAAACTGCAGCCTTACGTTTCGGCCACCAATCTCCTTACGTTTACGAAGTACAAAGGCCGCGATCCGGAAGTCAACCAGTATGGCGACAGTGGTGCCGTACAGGGCCTCGACTGGGGTACTTATCCTTCCAGCCGCTCTTTCGTACTGGGTGTGAAAGTGGAGTTTTAATTCTTAAAATCGTATCATCATGAAAACTAAATATATCATATTTGCTGCTCTCCTGACAATGCTGGCCGGTTGCTCGCTCGACTATGATCCCGTTTCCGTCCCAACGGAGATAACGGAGGGTAAACTCACCGACACCACGAAAGCGGTGCTCGCTGACCGGGATGCTGCTGTCTCGCAGCGCAAGGCTGTCTATGAGCTGCTGCGTAACCGCCAGGAACACATGCATCTTGACTATGTTCTGCTCGGCGATTGCCACTCTGACAATGCCTATGTAGGTACAGTGGGGGCTGAGGTCGTGCCCTATGAGACCAACACGATTGATGCCAGCAACCCTGACATGGCACGCGACTGGAGCCGTTACCTCGAGGATATCGCCACGGCCAATGTGCTTATCAATGGTGTAGACCAGCTCATGAGTGAAGGCAAGGTGACAGAGACAGAAGGACATCAGTGGAAAGCTGAAGGTGAGATTTCCCGTGCACTCAATATGTTCCGCATGACGCGTATCTGGGGATCGCTGCCTATGGTGACTACCATTCCAAAAACCATTACGTCGAAGAACATCGACTCCGTCTATCCGGCTTACTTCCCACCAAGAGCCACCACGGAAGAGTGTTACAAGCAGATCATCAGTGACTTGACCGATGCGGAACAGTATGCTCCCGACTTTGATAATGCTGACCGCACTCTGCTCTCAAAGACTGTGGCACAGGCACTGCTCTGCAAGGTCTATGCGGAGAAAGCCGTGCAGGATTATGACAAGGTCATCAGCTATGCAGAGAAAGTGCGCGCTACCCCCGGGCTGACACTCGAACCCGATTTCGCTACACTGTGGGGCTGGGATTCCTCGAAGAAAGATTGCATGAAACGTAACACCTCAGAGGGAATCCTTGAAGTGCACTGGTATTCGGGTGCAGGCAACTGGGAGTCGTGGATGTTCGGCCGCTGTTTGGAGAACTATGATCAGTCATTCTCGTGGGCTAAATGGGCCACACCTTCACGCGACCTCATCAACGATTTCAACAATGAGGGAGATACAGTTCGACGCAACCAGACCATCGTCTACTATCAGTGCGGTTGGTCCAATTATTATCCGTCAGACCATTATCCGTTCATGTATAAACTGCGTTCCGGGTACAATAATGAATATATCCTTCGTTTAGCCGATATCATGCTTCTTGAGGCCGAGGCTTATGCTTACAAAGGCGATCTCTCGAACAGTGCAAAGCTCGTCAACATCATTCGTGAGCGTGTGGAACTTAAAGATCTTGACAATTCTAAAACGAACTCAAAGGATGCTATGGTCGAGGCCGTGCTTCATGAGCGCCGCCTTGAGTTGGCGCTTGAGGGTCAGCGTTGGTTCGACCTCGTGCGTAACGGAAAGGTGGAAAGTGTGATGAACAATCTCAATAGCCGCGACTCAGGAAGACTGAAGTTAGCCAAGAGTTACAATGCCAACTCTTACCTCCTGCCTATTCCACAGACTGCACTTGACGAGAATCAGAACCTCACGCAAAATCCAGGTTATTAAACTAAAGACTTTATGCCAAATACAATGGAAAAGAAGTATATGATAGTTGAAATATTAACTTCTGTGCTAACTGCTCTGCTCATGGCCTGTGGAAGTTCATCGGAGAATGGCGGGGAGACACCCGGCACCAACCCCGACACGCCTTCCACAGGCAAGAAAGTAGCCTCGCTGCTCATGACGACAGCCAATGGTGCTTACGACCTCAAGAATGCCACTGCCGACATCACGAAAGGCTCCACGATGGCCGCTACGGTGCTCCAGCTCGATGCTTCGAAAACTTATCAGAAGATAGATGGCTTTGGATTCGCGCTCACCTATTCGTCGTGCTATAACCTCCTGAAGATGAGCGCAGCCGACCGCAGGGCTTTCCTTAAGAAGACTTACAGTACGACGGAGGGCTACGGCGTGAGCTATGCGCGCATCTCCATCGGTTGCAATGACTTTTCAAGCACCGAGTACACGCTCTGTGATACGAAAGGTCCTGATACAGATCTGCTGCAGCACTTCGCCTTGCAGAATGATGAGAAAAACTACGTCATTCCTGTCATCAAGGAAATTCTTGCTATTAATCCAAACTTGAAGATCATCGCATCACCATGGACATGTCCGAAATGGATGAAGGTGAAGGATATCTCTACGAAGAAGGCACACAATGCTTGGACTGACGGACATCTGAATCCCGACTATTACGAGACTTATGCCGACTATTTCGTGCGCTTCATCCAGGCTATGCAAGCTGAGGGCATCAGCATCTATGCCATAACCCCTCAAAACGAGCCGTTGAACAAAGGCAATTGCGCTTCGCTCTATATGCCGTGGCAAGAAGAGGCACCTTTCGTGAAAGCTCTGGCGGCTGACTTCGAGAAGAATCATCTCAAGACGAAGATTTATGTTTTCGATCACAACTACAACTACGATGGCATCAGTGACCAACAGGATTATCCTGTCAAGGTCTACAATACGCTCGGAAGTAGTTTTGACGGATCTGAGCTCGTTGTAGGCGCCGCTTATCACGACTACGGAGGCAGCAACACAGAGCTGGATGACATCCACCAACAGGCACCTACAGGATCTCATCTTCTCGGAAAGCTCCATCGGTACATGGAACGATGGACGTAATCTCTCAAAAAGGCTTGTGGCTGACATGAAGAGTATTGTGCTCGGCACTGTAAACCGCCATTGCAAGGCTGTGCTCGTGTGGAATCTCATGCTTGACGACAGGCTCGGACCCAATCTTGACGGCGGATGCCAAACGTGCTATGGGGCCGTGGACATCAGCAACAACTACACGCATATCTCGCGCAACTCTCATTATTATGTCATTACCCAATCGGCAGCTGCAGTAGAAACGGGTGCACAGCGCATCGGCACAAGCCGTGACCCGAAGCTCCCAGGCATCAGCCATGCGGAGTTCCTTAACCCCGATGGCTCCTATGCTCTCCTGTTGCTGAATGAAAGCTCAGAGAATCAGACGATGACTGTCAGCGACGGTAACCAGTATTTCAAGGTGACTGTACCGGCTTCAGGGGTGGTGTCATGTAAATGGAACAGACTTTAATTCTCAACTGACAATTATTGATTAGCTATGAAAACATTCAAGATATTCTGCATGGCGTCTCTGGCTGCCCTCTGCCTCTCCGCCTGCAACAACAACGACGATGACCCGCTGCCGCGCGGCGACGGTAAGCCGGTGATCACTTCTCAAGATGTACCCACGTCGGCACTCTTTGGTGACAGCCTCTCTTTCTCCGCTAACTGTAAGGATGAGGGAGGCGTGGCTCTTTCCACGCTGAAAGCCTACCTTTATTTCGATGATGAGGTCGTCGGGCAAACCACGTTGCGCACAAAGACGGAAGGCAACTACACAGGTAAGGTCTATGTGCCCTTCCTCAAAGACATTCCTGATGGAACAGCGAAACTGAAACTCGTGCTGCAAAATACCCACTTCACAACTACGGAGCAAGACATCGATATCGCTGTATCAAGACCTAAGTACGACTATATCAATCTTGTGACGGGCGACCGGACATACAAAATGACGCCTGACGCCTCCAATCCTTATCTCTTCTCCACAACGGTACACTCGGCTACCAATCTGCTCTCCGGCTACATCTCAGCTCCTGCTCAGGGTTCAAACGGCAACATCATCACCTTTGGTGAGGGAAGTGACGGATGCATACAAGGCGTAACGACCCCGCTCTCATTCGTCAGTACGACAATCGGCAACATCAAGGTAACGTTCAATACGCTTACATATGAGTACGCACCCATACTCGATCCAAATGCCAAGCCTGTGGAGATCACCATCGACAAGAACAACCTCTACTATGTCGGTGGCCTTATTCAAGGGTTAAAGTATAAATTCACGGACAGTGCCGTAGATGGTGATGACTGGTATTATGATCCTGACTTCTTCACAAAGAATCCCGACGGCTCGTTCACGTTTAACGCTGTCACGGGCATGTACACGATTGCGGCCAACTACGACTACAAATGTTTCCGTATCTGGGCTATGAATGGCGCTAATCCTGCTTCTCTCAACGACGACGGAACCGGCGCTGTCTGGATCATCGGTGCTTGCACCTTTAATAAACCAGCCTTCCTTCCGTTCTATCAGAACAATATCAGCTGGTGGACTGGCGTTAAGTATGATGTCTGTATGGCCCCAGTGAAGAATAAAGTCTACCAGGTGACCATGACCGTAGATAAGCAACTGCATCATGATCCGTCAACTATCAACTTCAAGTTCTTCGGTCAGGCAGGCTGGGGTACGGAGTTCAAAGGTTCAGGAAGTGACCATTGCATTACCTCCACAAGTAATGTGTTCAAGATTGGTACGGGGTCGGATGGCCACGATGATGGCAACATCTATGTGCCGAATGACGTAACACTCACTCCGGGTGACACATGGGTACTCACACTCGACCTAACGAAAGGTGTAGGTAAAGGTGTACTCTCGGCTGTGAAGAAATGAGCTCACCTTCTATTTACTGAACTCATATTGAATGAATTGCTTTGAGGTGGCTGCCTCATAGGGCAGCCACTTATTATACAAATTGATTTACATCAATAAATTGCTAAATATACATAATAATCCCGTAAATATTTTGTGGGTATTGTTTTTCTTCGTACTTTTGAATCCGCAATCAGAAATGAGGTACAAACAATATTTGGTACATCGCGGAGTGGAGCAGTTGGTAGCTCGCCAGGCTCATAACCTGGAGGTCGCATG
>CALJCU010000383.1 GCA_938023885.1 uncultured Prevotella sp.
AGCCCGAACCTTCATGGCACAGACCGGCCTTGGAACATCCTATGCCCGTGGTGCCGACTCCGCCCGCAGTATAAACAATGTGGGCAAGTCCGACTCCAACTACAGACCCGGAGGAGCCGAGGGGAGTTAAAAGTTAGGAGATAGGAGTTAGGAGTTGTCAAGCCATGCGAGACAACTCCGACTCCTAACCCTAATTCAAAAACTCATAAACTACCAACTTAAAAACTCAATAACTCATACTATTATGCTGATCCAATCCTTAGAACAGAAAACCAAACTGGCCCTGATGACCGTCGTCCTCACGTTGGCGGCATGCACGGTCATCTGTATCTTCACTGTCTATCAGAGTTCCAAGCTCGTCAGTGAGGAGCGCAGTCAGATATACATCCTCGACGGGGATATTCCCTTCCTTGCCGAGCGCAGTCTGCAGGAAGCCAACTTCGTGATGGAAGCCAAGGCACATATCCAGCTCTTTCACCAGTACTTCTTCAACCTTCCGCCCGATGATGACTATATCAAGTGGACCCTCGGCAAGGCGCTCTACATGGCAGACGGTACGGCGATGAAACAGAAACAGGCCATGGAAGAAAACGGCTTCTACTCCGACATCATATCAAGCAGTGCCGTCTGCACCATCAAATGCGACTCCATCCAGTTCAACGAGCACGACAAGAAGTTCAAGTACTTCGGCACTCAGCTCATCAAGCGTCGCAGCCGTGACCTCAAACGCTCCATCATCACCGTGGGCGAGATAGAGAACGTGCCAAGGACACAGAACAATCCGCACGGACTGCTCATCACCAACTGGAGAACACTCGAGAACAAAGATTTGGATTATTAAACCGAAGATACTCACCACCTAAAAGGGAGTAGATCGGTACAGTTAAATAAAAAATAATTTTATGTACCATGAAGATATTCAAACGCACCAAAGCAAAGAAAGACGCCAAGATAGCGGAAGGCATCAAGTCACTGACCGACAAGTTCAAGCTCAAGGACAAGATAGCCAAAGCCAACCAATGGGCGGACAAGCACAAGAAAAGAGTGTCCGTCATCACCATCAGTATGCTCATGCTCTCACTGATTGTCGGCACATGGCTCACCCTTACCTCCACCTACAACGAGTCCGACATGATGAGCGGTCTGTCCGACGTAAAACCCGCCTTCGACGGCATCCGCCGCATCCAGCGTCTGAAGTCCATGCAGGTGGACCAGACCGTGGAGCTCACCAACAAAGGCCAGCAGCTCAAGCACGACCTCGACTCCCTCGTCCGTCTGCCCGTCAAGAGCCATAAGGACTCCGTGGACATCATGGTGAAGTACCGCCAGCTCGAACTCGTGGTAAAGTATCTCGACAATAAACAGTAAACAGCAAATAATACATGATATGAACTTACAGAAACTCAAGCGTCTGAACCTCAGACAACCCAAGTACATTTTCCCTCTGGTCATCTTCCTGCCCCTGTTGGGGCTTATCTACTTCGGCATGGAGACCTTCAAGGGCAACGGCAAGACTGCCGGGAACGTAGTCACCGACTCCATCAACATGAGCATCCCCGATGCCCGTGGTGAGGGCATGGACAACAAGATGACGGCGATGAACAAGCACTTTGCCGAGGACGGAGCCTTTACCGCCGTCGACGGCATCGGCGACGAGTACGAACAGAAGGACACCACCGGCAGCGGCTACAACGACGAGGAGCGGCAGCGCATCGATGCCGTCAATGCCGAGCGCCTCCGTCAGCTGAAAGCCGAGGAGGACCTCCGTGAGCGTCAGCGTGCCAACATGAACCGTATCAACGGCTATGGCAGAGGCGGCTATGGCAGCAGTGGCAGGAGCCAGCAGGAAGACCTCAACGCCTATGCCCGTGAGCTCGACCGCATCCAGAACCGCAGCATGGAACGTCAGCGGCAGTACCAGGCCGAACAGGACCGTCGTGACAAGGAAGAGGAAGCCGAGGAAAGACGGCAGCGGCAGGAGATGATCGACGCGCTGACCGGCAACACCAAGAAGAAAGGCAAGAAAGAAGAGAAGGCCGAGATTGTCGAGAAAGTCAAGGAGGACAACTCCGAGAAGTTCAACACCGTTGCCAGTACCGAGAATGTCGACGAGCCGCTCATCAAGGCGATGATAGACCGCACGACCAAGGCACGTGAGGGCACCCGCCTCCGCTTCAAGCTCCTCGACGACGTGACCGTCAAAGGCATCCGACTGAAGAAAGGCTCCTACCTCTACGGCATCGTCACCGGCTTCGGACAGCAGCGTGTCATGGCCAGCATCACCAGCATCCTTGTTGGCAACAAGTTCATCAAGGTTAACCTCAGCGTCTTCGACAATGACGGCATGGAGGGCTTCTATGTCCCCGAGTCCACATTCCGAGAGATGATGAAGGATGCTGGCTCCAATGTCGCCGCTCAGAACATCCAGTTTGACGTGAACGGCACCGGC
>CALJCU010000384.1 GCA_938023885.1 uncultured Prevotella sp.
GCGTTATTTCGGTACGCGTTTCTGCACCTTTGAGCTTGACGACTGGGTGTTTACAGAGCAGAATGCACGGCAGAAACTGTTGAAGCATTTCGGTACGAAGTCGCTGAAAGGCTTCGGTGTGGAGCATCTCAAAGAGGGTATCGTAGCCTCAGGTGCCATCATGCAGTACCTGGAGCTGACGCAGCACATGAATATCAACCATATCACGTCGCTGAAGCGCCTTGAGGAAGAGAAATACGTGCGCTTGGATAAATTCACCATCCGTTCGCTGGAGCTCCTTCAGCCTATGCAGGAAGACGGCAAATCGCTGCTCGACGTCATCGACCGCACCATCACGCCGATGGGTGGCCGTATGCTGCGCCGTTGGGTCGTATTCCCACTGAAAGACGTGCGACACATCAACGACCGCCTTGACGTGGTGGAATATTTCTTCAAGGTTCCAGACTTCCGGCAAGTCATTGATGAACAGCTACATAGGGTAGGGGATCTCGAACGCATCATCTCCAAGGTAGCCGTAGGAAGGGTCACACCGCGTGAGGTGGTTCAGCTAAAGACAGCCCTGCAGGCCATCCAGCCCATCAAGGCAGCCTGCCTCTATGCCAACAACGACAGTCTGAAGCGTCTCGGTGAGCGGATGAACCTCTGTGAGAGCCTGCGCGACCGCATCGAGAAAGAGATTCAGCCCGACCCGCCACAACTCGTCTCAAAAGGAGAAGTCATTGCGGAAGGGTATAATGCGGAACTTGATGAACTGCGTAATATCTCACGTGGCGGAAAAGACTATCTCCTGGATATTCAGCAGCGTGAGGCTGAGAAGACAGGAATATCCTCACTGAAAGTAGGATACAACAACGTCTTCGGCTATTATCTGGAGGTACGCAACACGTTCAAGGACCATGTGCCTACAGACTGGATTCGTAAGCAGACCTTGGCTCAGGCGGAACGTTATATCACGCCAGAACTGAAACAATATGAAGAGAAGATTCTTGGAGCCGACGAGAAGATTCTTGAGTTAGAATCCCAGCTCTTCTCTGAGCTTATCGTCGACATGCAGGAGTTTATCCCACAGATACAGATCAATGCAAATATCTTGGCGCATATCGACTGCCTGCTGTCGTTTGCCAAGGTCTCGGAGGACAACGCCTACGTACGACCCGTTGTCGACGACACCACGGTTCTCGACATTCATAAAGGCCGCCATGCCGTGATAGAGACACAGATGCCGCTCGGTGAGCGTTATGTGCCCAACGATGTCTATCTTGATACGGAGAAGCAACAGATTATGATGATCACGGGTCCCAATATGGCCGGTAAATCAGCGTTATTGCGCCAGACAGCGCTCATTGTACTATTGGCCCAGATAGGTTGTTTTGTGCCAGCAGAGAGCGCAAAAATAGGTTTAGTGGACAAGATATTCACGAGGGTAGGGGCAAGCGACAATCTCTCGCTCGGTGAGTCGACATTCATGGTAGAGATGACAGAGGCAGCCGACATCCTCAACAATGTCTCTCCGCACTCTCTCGTGCTCTTCGATGAGTTGGGGCGGGGGACCTCTACCTACGACGGTATCTCCATCGCCTGGGCCATCGTGGAGTATCTGCATGATCACCGAGGCTCACAGGCCCGTACGCTCTTCGCCACTCACTACCATGAGCTCAACGAGATGGAGAAACACTTCCCGCGCATCAAGAACTACAATGTGGCTGTAAGGGAAATAGACAATAAGGTTATCTTCCTCCGCAAGCTCACGCCCGGCGGCTCTGAGCACTCCTTCGGTATCCATGTGGCTGAGATAGCCGGCATGCCGCGCTCTATCGTGAAAAGAGCCAATGAGGTACTGAAAGAGCTGGAAACTGACAATGCAGAAGTAGGAAGTGCCGGAAAACCAAAAGTGGAAAACATCGGGAAGGACCGTGATGGCGTCCAACTCAACATCTTCCAACTTGATGATCCTGTATTGAAGCAGGTACGGGATGAGATTCTCGGTCTTGACATCAATAACCTTACGCCCGTAGATGCGCTCAACAAACTCAATGAAATAAAGAAGATTGTAACGGGGAAGAGCCAATAAAGTTCGCTCGTTCATCAGCTCTCTTCCATCCTTTGTGAGTCACTTCTCAAGCTCATAAGGATAAATCTCACAGTCGGGCCATACCAATAGCATAAGCACCAATCTCTGAGGGCTGATAAACGAACCTGATCTTGCCGCCTGCCACTACATAAGGTGCCGTCTGAGGCATGGGGACGGGATCCTCACCGAAATGCTTCATACCCGTAGTCCTCTTCGGACGTCCGGTGAGCATTCTCCCACACGCGGCTGATAGAAGCAGTCAGTGCACAACGGTTCTCCCTGCCGCCGTTGCCTTTGTTCATACACTCCATGTTGGAAGCAATCTTAGCAGCATAATCCTGCACGAAAACGTTTTCCTTGGTATTGATGTTGACATCA
>CALJCU010000385.1 GCA_938023885.1 uncultured Prevotella sp.
ATCTCGTAGAGTGCTGAGGCCAATGCTGCCGCTGTAGATGCATCGCGTGGCTCGTTGGGGATGTTGGGTGCATCGAGATCCCAGTAAGGCACGAGGTCATTGTCAAGGTTGGGGTGGTTCATGATCATGTTGAGTGTCCGCTGTGCTTGCTGCAGATAGCGCGGATCTTTCGTGTAGCGGTAGCAGAAGGTGAGGCTGTAGACGGCCCAAGCCTGTCCGCGTGACCACACGCTGTTGTCAGCATATCCTTGTGCTGTCTGTCGGTGCAGGACAGCACCCGTCTGTGGGTCATAATCGACGACGTGGTAGCAACTGCCGTCGGGGCGGAAGTGGTTAGCCAGCGTTTTGTCGGCATGGCTCACGGCGATGTGCCAGTAAGTGGAATCGCCGCTGAGTTTGGTTGCCTCGAAGAGAAGCTCAAGGTTCATCATGTTGTCGATGATGACGGGGCAGTGCCATCCACGCTTCGACTGCCATCCGGCATTGGTGTTCCACGACTGGATGACGCCGGCTCCCGGGCGGAAGCGCGTCGAGAGCGACTTGGCGGTCTGCACGATAACCTTTTTGTAAGCCTTTGAAGGATGGATGCGGTAGCCGTTAAGGTACGAGCAGCCGATCATGAAGCCGACATCGTGGTGCCACGTGAGGTACTGTATGCTGTCCAGGCACTCGGTGTAGCGCTTTGCCTGCAAGGCCCAGGTCTTGTCGCCCGTGAGCTGATAGAGATACCAGAGGCTTCCGGCAAAGAAGCCCGAGCACCAGTCGTCTATCGGAATCGTCACGCGCCGGCTCATCTTGTTGATGGTCTTGGGCAGTTTGACGGGACCCTTGCGCCCGATATCGTCGAGCATGAGTGTGTATTGGCGAACGGCGAAGTTAATATCCTCATTGCACAATGTTGTCATCGTTACTTTAGCCGGACTGGCTAAAGCCGGCGTCAGCAGGAAGACAACGGAGAGGAATATATTGCGGATTCTCATCATCTTAGTCTTTAATCTTATTCTCTTATTTTTTTATTCTATTTTTCCTTCGCTAATTCAATGTTGTAGCTTTTGCCGTCTTTGCAGTCGATCTGAATCGTTGTCGTCTTGCCGTCCTGTGCCATGAGCTTGATGTTGCCGGAAGGGGTAAAGTTCCATTTGCCCAAGAGCGTCACCGTCACGGGAATGTCCATGCTGGGATGGTCGCGCCAGGGCCGTCCGTAGATGCTTCTTTCCACTCGGTGCCCGTCTTTCCACACGACGTCGCTGGGACCGCGATAGAACGCAAGGTCAGGCTGAGCAACCGTGAGCACCATCTTGTGGGCTCCCATCATGCGAACCATTGCCAGACAGGTGGTGTCGGTCTTGAGTACGGGACCGCCAGCCAAGAGCGCTGTGGGCGTCTCGAAGATGACGTACGACATGGTGCCGGTAGCGTCGGAACGGACGATATGCGCCCGACGGTCCTGCTCAATGACGGTATAGGACGGCTTGGCGGCAAATGCCTGCAATTTCTCCTTCGTGGTTTGCGGTAAGACGGCATATTCGTAGCGTGCACCCTTCGGGGCTTTACCATGGTTGATAAGAAGCGATGTCCAGTAGCCTTCTGTCGGCTTGTCGGTGTTCTCCGTGCGCGACTGTTGCAGTACGGGTGCGACATATTGTGCTCCCTCGGGCACATAATAACCTGTGTTCGTCGGGTCTGTCCATGCCTTCCCCTCTGCGGGCTGACTCTTCCAGAACGCCTGGCTCTGGTCATCGTTGCAAGTGAGCTGGAAGACGGTAGTCTCGGTGGGGTACTGACGGTTCTTGTTCTCAATGTCAGAGCCGAGGCAGACGATGACGTCGTCGAAGAAGTGAAACGACTTGCGTGCTCTCAGCGTGCCGTTGTATTTGTCGTGCTCGTGCAGCTTCATGCCGAAATTGCCGTTGGCACCGAGCTGTGAGAGTCCGCCGGCGAAAGCCTCGTCGGAGAGAAGCATCTCTTCCACGCCGGAGGAGATATCGACGTTTCGGATCTTTGCCTTCAGGTCGGGCAGGGGCAGATGGATAGTGGTGGTGCCCGGTATACGGTTCCAGTCGAAGCCTTCCTGCTGCCACCCGCTGGTCTTCGGTGTCACGTCGACACCTTGGGGAGCCGTCAATATCTGCATGCTGCCATGGGCAAGGTAACGGCCGTAGAGGTTCTCGCCGACATAATGCTCCGAAGCCCAGATATAGCGGCTGAAGCCTCTGACGACAGCCGACCAGCTGCCTCTGCGCTGTACGGACGTACAGCCATAGGGCAGCGAGAGGTTGCCCTGCGGGTCAGCCTCGGCCTTGCATCCTTTCTGCAGGAATTGTTGGCAGACTTTCTTGTCGAATGCCGACTTGGGCTGTCCGATGAGACGAAGATATACGGCAGCCATGTCGTTGTCGAAGTTGCTCTTTCCGTCGGGCGTGCCAGCCATGGCCATGTAGGCGTAATGGGTCGGCGTGAGATGTCCGGTGCCGTTGGGATGACGTCCGGAGAGTGCGAGCGGGAAGTAGATCTTGTTACAATAGAAGCGCATGGCGAGGAGCGCATTCTTCACCGTCTGGTGAGCGAGTTGCCCGACGGCAAACTCCGTTCCGCTGAGGATGTAGATCATCTGAGTGGCACCATTGAGACCGCCTACGGCGTAGGCAGGATAGTTGTTGCAATGGTGATAGGCGGATCCGTCGACCTTGAATGCATCGTCAAGTCCCGGTGCCGGGCGGCAGCCCCGGTCGAGCCAGCGGGAGCAGGACCTTATGTACCGCACCTTCTCGGGCGAGTCGTCCATGAGCAGAATGCTTGCCATGCAGCCGATGGGGGCTGTGTTGAAGGTGTCCATATCGATGCCGTTGCCGAGGGGTTTCTGATAGAGCTCATTGGTCTGCGAGTACCAGATCATCGTCTTCACGGCTTCGTCCAACTTGCCGGCAGCCTTGAGCACATCCTTCATCAGGAAGTAGGCAATGTACATGCTTCTCAGGCTGTAGCCGTAGTGGTGGATGTTGCCCCAACAACTGCCGAAAGCCACGCCCTGGTCGGTAATGTGGTCGTACATGAGCAGGAACATCCGCTTGAGCTCATCCATGTCTTCCACTCCGGTAGCGTTGTTGTAGCCTATGGCGATACGCTGCATGAGCATGAAATAGTCGTTCATCTCAAAGCCCGTGCGCGTGAGCAGATCCTTGTCCCAATTGGGCACCATGCACTCGTAGGCTTCGGCGTGGCGGCAGAACCAGACAGGTACGCCGGTGACCTGACCGTCTTTCTCCCTGATATTGTATTTCTTAAACGCCTTCCGTATCCCTTCCATCTGCTTGGGATAGAGCTTGGCGGGGGTGTAAATAATGGAGCGGAAGCGGTCTTCCATCGTCTTGACCTCGCTGCGCTGCTTGTCGGTGACGGGCTCGAGGGCGAGGTACGGCGTGGCGGCATAGTTCTTCATGGAGATGAGCCA
>CALJCU010000386.1 GCA_938023885.1 uncultured Prevotella sp.
AACCTCTGCCACCATATCCATTTCCCGGCGCAGAGCGGCAGCAACAACGTTCTGAAGCTGATGAACCTCAAGTACACCCGTGAAGATTATCTGGCGAAGGTGGCCGCCATCCGCCGCCTTGTCCCGGACTGTGGCCTGACGACCGACATCTTCATCGGCTATCACAACGAGACGGAAGAAGACTTCCAGCAGACACTCTCGCTGATGCGTGAGGTGGGATTCGACTCTGCCTTCATGTTCAAATACTCCGAGCGGCCGGGGACATACGCTGCCAGGCACCTACCCGACAATGTGCCCGAGGAAGAGAAGATACGCCGTCTGAACGAGCTGATACGCCTCCAGACGGAGATCTCGGCCGAGCAGAACAGGAAGGACGAGGGCAGGGAGTTTGACATTCTCATCGAGCGTTTCTCTAAGCGAAGCCGTAACCAGCTCATGGGCCGTACCCGGCAGAACAAGGCCGTCATCATACCCAAAGAAAACTATCATATCGGTGATACCGTGCAGGTGAGAATCACAGGCAGCACATCTGCCACACTCATGGGAGAACCCGTGGAGGCTTCCTGCTCCACACCAAACTCCTAGCTTCTAACTCTTAATTCCCAACTATGAAAGAGTTCCTGCAAGTCCTGCGGCGTTTTTTGCCACCATATAAAAAATATCTTGTTTTGTCGGTCGTGTTCAACATCCTCTCCGCGATGTTGAACATCTTCTCTTTTGCCGCGCTCATCCCTATCCTGCAGATTCTCTTCCAGGTAGACGGTGGCCTGCGCGCCAACGACCTCATGCCATGGGCGCTGAACAAGGAGGTCCTGCAGAACAATATGTCCTATTTTGTGCAGGAGATGATCATCAACACTTCGGCGACAACGACACTGCTTGCCATTGGTTTCTTCCTTGCCTTCATGACCTTCCTTAAGACGACAGCTTACTTTCTGTCGTCGGCCTGTGTCATGCCCATCCGCACGGGCGTGGTAAGGGACATCCGCAACCAGCTCTATCATAAGATTACAGCACTCTCACTGTCGTTCTTCAGTGAGGAGCGCAAAGGTGACATCATCGCCCGCATGAGCGGTGACGTGCAAGAGGTGGAGAACAGCATCATGTCGTCCCTTGACATGCTCTTCAAGAACCCCATTCTCATCGTGGCTTACTTCATCACGCTGGTCATCATCTCCTGGCAGCTGACAGTGTTCACCATCATCTTCGTGCCCATCTTCGGATGGTTCATGGGATTTGTGGGAAGGAAACTGAAGTCGAGGAGCATCCTCGCACAGAGTCTGTGGAGCGACACGATGAGCGTCGTGGAAGAGACCTTGGGCGGCCTGCGTATCATCAAGGCGTTCAATGCGGAGAAAAAAATGAACGAACGGTTCGACAAGGTCAACTCGTCGTACCGTGACCAGATTCTACGCGTCACGATCCGCCAGCAGATGGCACACCCGATGTCGGAGTTTCTCGGTACGGTAATGATCATTGTCGTGCTGTGGTTCGGCGGTATCCTCGTGCTCAACAAGTCGCTGCTCGACGGTCCCACCTTTATCTATTACCTTGTCATTCTCTACAGTATCATCAACCCCCTGAAGGACTTCTCCAAGGCAAGCTACAACATCCCCAAGGGGTTGGCATCCATGGAGCGTATCAACAAGATCCTCAAGGCGGAGATAGAAATAAAAGAGAAGCCCAATCCCATCCATATCAAGGACTTTGAGCACCAGATAGAGTTCCGGCACGTCTCTTTCGCTTATACTGACAACCACACCGATGAGCTCCATTATGTGCTGAAAGATATCAACCTCATCATTCCTAAGGGTAAGACAGTGGCACTCGTGGGGCAGAGCGGTGGCGGCAAGTCCACACTTGTCGACCTCATCCCGCGCTACTATGATGTACAGGAAGGTGAGGTGCTCATCGATGGGATCAACGTGAAGGACCTCGGCATACACGACCTGCGGTCGCTCATCGGCAACGTCAACCAGGAGGCTATCCTCTTCAATGATACCATCAAGAACAATATCAAGTTCGGTAAGGATGATGCCACGGACGAAGAGGTCGTCCGGGCAGCGAAGATCGCCAATGCCTATGACTTCATCATGGAGACGGAGCATGGCTTTGACACGAACATCGGTGACCGCGGCGGCCGCCTCTCGGGAGGTCAGCGTCAGCGTATCAGCATCGCGCGCGCCATCCTCAAGAACCCGCCGATCCTTATCCTCGACGAGGCGACATCAGCCCTCGACACAGAGAGCGAGCGCCTTGTGCAGGATGCCCTCTACCGGCTCATGAAGACACGCACTACCGTAGCCGTAGCCCACCGCCTGTCAACGATCAAGAACAGTGATGAGATCTGTGTCCTTCACGACGGGCAGATTGTGGAGCGTGGCACCCACGATGAGCTTATGGAACGAGACGGCTACTACCATAAGCTGCACGACATGCAACAATGATAATATTGAATGTTGAATGATTAATAATTGATTTTCTTTTTATCCTTCGCCCACATCCCGAAGGCTTTCTTGCCTTCCTCGGGCAGCAGCTCGACGATGGGCTTTTGGCGGTCATGCATATCGCGCGTGATCTCCTGATAGATGAAGTCATCGCTGAAGCCGATAGCCGCGGCATCCTTCCGGTTGTTGGAATAATAGATCTTGCTGATTCCCGCCCAGTAGACAGCACCAAGGCACATCGGACAAGGCTCGCAGGAGCAGAATATCTCACAGTCATCGAGCTTGAACGTGCGCAGCCGCCGGCACGCCGTGCGGATGGCATTGACCTCAGCATGGGCAGTAGGATCGTTGTCGGGTGTCACACTGTTGCTTGCCTCAGCCACGATAACCCCGTGGCGGGCAATGACAGCCCCGAAAGGTCCGCCGCCATTCTTCACACTCTCTTCGCTCAAGCGGCACGCGCGCCGCATCAGTTCTTCGTTTGTCATAGTATCCTTGCTTTTTTATTATTATCTCTCTTGCAAATTTAAGACAATAATTCCGATTTGAGGGCAATTCTTGGAAGAAAAATAATGGGATTCAAGCAGCAACCCTAAGGGGTGCCTCACGGGCTATCCCCTCTCTTGGACAGAAAGCCTGCTATGCGCCGCCTACAGCCAATAGCCCTCAGCGGAATGGGCCTTCTTGTTGTAGGTCAAATCGACGTATTCCTGCAGTGCATCCTTCCACGGCAAGCCGAACGCGTCCATGAAATAATGTATGATACGGTTGCTGTCCTCGTCGAGACTGTCCTCGGCAATGGCGCTCAGGTCAGTGTCAGAGCCTATCTTGTCGGTAAAGAGATCGGTGTCCTCGCGGTCCATGTAGACCACGAATGGGATTCTGAAGTCGATGTCGGTCGTTCCGTTCTGCAACAGCTTGTTGGAAAGGTCGTAGAACGGGCGAGCCTCTCCCCCGTCGAAGAACTTTGACTTGTAACCGTGATAGAGCTGGATGCGAAGGTTGAACTTCTTCCTGCTCTTCAGGAAGCGTAATACGCCCTTGAAACCGACCGGATCCTCTTTCCCTATGATCTTGGCGCCTTCTTTCGTTGACTTGTTCCAGGGATCGGTGTCGCAGTAAAGGTAGTCGAAGATCTTGTTGGTCTGGCTATCATCGGCCTCCGCCGTTCCATACTTCATGGTCCCGACATTCTCCGCAGTGAAGAAGTGCTGATGAATCCTACGCTGGTCCTCGGTCTGGAACTGGTCAGTGATCTCCTTCCCTGCGGCGTCGTAGTAGTGGATGAAGAGCATGTATATGGGAGCCGGCTGGCCGTCGTACCATCCCGCCTTCTGCACATAGAAGCACTCTTGCCCGTCTTTCCCGAATTCCCATTTCTTGGTGGCGGGGTTCAACTGCCATGTTATCTTCTGCACCATCTTGACGTGCCGGGCCTCAGTGTCAGGGTTTTGGTGGGGTCCCCCCACCTTCTGGATGGCATTCCATTGGGAATGCAGATGGCAGTCCACAAGCACCAGCTTCACTTTGACAGGATCCTCATGCAGCTTATCCCTTACTTCCGGAGTCGGTTTGTCCACCTCTTTGCTGCATGACGCGAAGCCGGCGAAAGCCAATAGCGCCACGGCTGCGGCCACAGCTTTTCCAATGCTAAAAAATCTTGTTTTCATGATAAAATAAAATATTGTTGTTTATTTAAAAGTTCCAGCTTACATTGCACTGCAGGTCACGCCCCATGTCATGCGCATAGTAACGCGCCCTGTTAGTGTATTCCTTGTATTCCTTGTTGAACAGGTTGTCTCCTATGAGTGTCACTGTCAGTTTCTGTTGCCTTCCGACGTTTTAATCGCACCTTTATGGAATTGAAATAAAATAAAGGCAGTGGTGCTCCCACGACAGATTCCAGTTTTAATCGCACCTTTATGGAATTGAAATATCATGTTAATCATTCTAATTTCGACTTGAGCGCAAAGTTTTAATCGCACCTTTATGGAATTGAAATTCAATGTCATGGGTGAGGTCGTGAAACCAGGCACCTACACGCTCTCCGCCTTTGCTTCCGTGTTCAACGCCCTCTACATGGCCGGTGGAACGAATGATATTGGAACACTACGAAACATCAAGATTTACCGCCAGAACCGCCTCGTCTCCGTCTGCGATATCTACGATTATATTCTTAACGGCAAGATGACAGGCAACGTACGCCTGCACGACGGCGATGTCATCATTGTAGGGCCTTACGACTGCCTCGTGAACATCACGGGCAAGGTCAAACGACCGATGTACTACGAGATGAAACGCAACGAGAGCCTACAGACTTTGCTGCGCTATGCCGGCGGATTCACGGGCGACGCCTACAAGAAGGCCGTGCGCGTGAACCGCAAGACCGGACGCGAATACGCAGTGTTCAACGTCGACGAGTTTGACATGAGCTCTTTCCGCATCGCCGACGGCGACTCGGTGAGCGTCGACTCCATCCTGCCACGCTATCACAACACGGTGGAAATAAAAGGTGCCGTCTTTCGCCCGGGCATGTATCAGCTCGGCGATGGCATCAACAGCGTGCGCACCCTCGTGCAGCACGCCGAAGGACTCACGGAGGATGCTTTTACAGCCCGCGCCGTCATGCACCGCATGAACGCTGACCGGACCCTGCGGGTCATCCCTGTGGATATTCAGGGAATCATGGAAGGCCGTGTGGCGGATATCCCACTGAAAGAAAATGATGTGCTCTTCATCCCCACCAAGCAGACGGCGATGAACGAGCAGACTATCAGTATCCAGGGCGAAGTGGTCTATCCGGGCATCTACAAATATGCTGACAACGAGACCTTGGAAGACTTTGTGCTTCAGGCCGGTGGTCTGACCGACAAAGCCTCTACCGTAAGAGTGGATGTGTCGAGACGGGTTGGCAACCCCAAAGCGCTGACGGGGGACAGTATCATCGCCAAGAACTATTCGTTTGCCTTGAAGGACGGATTCGTTGTTGATGGCGGGCAAGGTTTCGTGCTCCAGCCCTTCGATGAGGTCTACGTACGCAAAGACCCGACCTACACCGTGCAGCAGAACGTGAGCATCGACGGTGAGGTGACGTTCCCCGGCACTTACACCCTCTCCCGTCGCAAGATGCGGCTCACCGATCTCGTGGCTGCCGCGGGCGGAACCACACCTCTCGCCTACATCCGCGGTGCAAGGCTCGAACGAAAGACCAACGAGACAGAGCGCAAGCGCATGGAGGCTGCCCTGCAGATGCAGCAGGAACAGTTGCAGCAGGAGCTCATGTCACTCGCCGCAAGCCAGAATGCCGGCGCATCCCTGCAACAAGTGGGCCAGCAAAGCAAGGAGGAGCAATTGAAGAAGTTTCAGGTACCTGACACCTACCCGGTAGGGATTGAACTCGACAAGGCGCTTGCCGACCCGTCGGGCGATGCCAACATCGTGCTGCGTGAGGGTGACCGGCTCGTGCTGCCGCAATACACGGCAACGGTCAAGGTCAATGGTGCTGTGATGTACCCCAACACGGTGAGCTATCTCAATGGAAAGAGCACACGTTATTATATCAATTCAGCCGGTGGTTATGCGAGAAATGCACGTAAGAGCGGTGCATATATCATCTACATGAACGGTATGGTAGCCAAAGCTTCTGAAGGAAAGGTCGAGCCCGGCTGCGAGATCGTGGTGCCCAGCAAGATCCTGCGCCATACAAGCGCCGCTGAACTGTTGAGCATCGGCACCAGTATCTCGTCTATCGCGGCAATGATTGCAACCATCGCCAACATGACGAAGTAACATTGTAAGGGGAGTTGTTTTAATCGCACCTTTATGGAATTGAAATTGCCATTATAGGCCGTAGCCTTCGAAACAGGCATAGTTTTAATCGCACCTTTATGGAATTGAAATTTGGTCAGGAAGATGTATATCTCTCCTGGGTAGGAGTAGCCTTGGGTGTAGGCGTGCAAGGTGGCATGTCTATCCTTTTTAATGATTCACAGGTTTGGCTCGATACTTTTGAAGGTTGGACATTTTATCGGAAGATACTCGACGGGACAGATTTATTGCGAGGTAATCAGATAAACACGTGGAACGGCCAATGGCTGGCGCATCGTTACGATGTATTGATGTATGCTGCCGACAATCCGATGGCAAACTTCAGTCCGTTCGACACTCCGAAGAATGAGATACTGTCAGTTGCCGTCGTGCCTTGGAACAACCTGATTGTCAATATGGCGCGGAGTTTGAAAAACCAACAGTTGTTGGGATATATATACAATTTTGGGCAGACCAACACTACTGTGGGCTTCATTCCTTTTTTCCTTGAGAAGATTCGTCGTCCCATGCAACTCTACCGTAAGTTGTTCGGTATTCAGAACTTTAAAAGTGCCCTTAAGCTGTGGGGAACGGCAGTGGGACTGCGGGAACTGTGTCGATCAGGTGCCATTGGGCTTAAGGCTATGGAACCTAAAGGGCTGAAACCGTACATGGATGGTAAAAAACTTCCCAAGAAGGCGCGGGATGAGAAAGAAACAGTTACTTATGATGTATACAAAACTTGGATATTAGCTATGTTAAACAATGAACAGTTATGGGACAAGTCCCAAGAGTTGGCCAAGATTCTTGAACAATGCTCTGTTAACAAGGATAAGGCGCTTAGTACAAAAGCAAGAAATGCGGTGAATAACGTTCTTGCTACAAACAACAAAAGAGGTTTTATTGATGCAATAACCTCTGTCGTAGGCTCGCTGTCGGACCCTGCTTCGCTGTGTAGTATCGTAAAGGATGTGCATGAGATGCCTACCGACAATGTGCCTTACTTCCTTACGCTCGTACGTTTTCAGTATGCAGCTATCAATAATAAATAATATATATATGAATCAGAATCCTTTCATTTATCTCAGAGGGCTCAAGCATGCTGAGTTCACTGTGTTCTGTGTTGAAGATGGTCAGAAGAACTATTACGATCCTCAGTTTGGTGTGCGTGTGCCTTATTCAAGTGGGCAGCAAGTAAAGCGTTCCGTTATGGCAGCACTGACTGATACACTTCACGTAGAGCCTTCACCTACAACGTTCGTATTTGACAAAGACAAAAGAGGAACATTGGGAGAGGGAGAAGTGCTATCGGTTTGCGATCCTCACTATGTGGATCAGCTCTTAGGTGGATGGATGAGAACACCTAAGGGGGGCAAAGAAAAGACTTTGAAACGTAGAAGTCCGCTAAGCATCTCTGCCATGACACCTTTGCACCCGTTGCTTGCCGCTGTACCGAAAGAGAATATCAGCTTCGACAGAACAGACCGGCCCGATGTTCATAAGGTTGTGGTGAGAGACGCCGACGGTAAAGAACTGTCGGAGGAACAGATTGAGATGTTTCTGAACGGGGCTGACCGTAGTTTTCTTAGAAAGTGGATTCCGGACAATGCTCGTGCTACAGGCCTCTTTACCTACGATGTCTCTATTGACCTGAGACGCCTGTTTTCAGTGACTGTCAATCAATTGGAACCGGAAATTTCTGTTGATATGATAGAACAACTTAAGAAAGACAGTTGGAAGGAGTCAAAAAACGTGTTTGGCCAATGCCTCGTCATGCCGCGAGAGAAGAGGGAAGAAGTGATACCTGCTCTTGCTGATGCCCTTATCAACTGGCACATCTCCTCCAACCAGTCGCGCACTTTCAGTCTGATGGAAACGCTTGCCATTGCCATAAGCGACAACGCCAACACGTTAGCTGCGGCAATACGTGCTAAGTTGATTGATGATGTCAATCATCCAAAGGCTAAGCCCATTGTTGATGAGCATGCCGGAGCCGATGTGTTTGTTACCCTTCCTTGTGCCAACTATATTGTCACTGAGAGTGAGAGTTCTGATGCATTGCGGAAAGCGAAAGAAGATCTTGTAAAGCGGCTCTCCGACTTCGACTATGAAAACCAATTCTGACTAGCGATTTTGACTGTTATAAGGGAGCCTTTTCAATAGGCTCCCGCTTTGCCTATGACAATTACCGGCACTCATTTCAACTATTATCAGCTCTGCCATCGCAAGCTATGGCTGTTTGCCAATGGTATCAATATGGAGCAGGAGTCGGACCTCGTGTACGAAGGGAAACTGATTCACCAGGAGAGCTACCCACAGCGGTCCTCAAAATATGAGGAAGTGGAGATAGATGGCATCAAGGTCGACTACTATGATGCTAAACATAAGGTTATCCATGAGATCAAGAAGTCGAACAAGGTTGACAAAGCTCATGAATGGCAACTGAAATACTATATGTATGTTTTTGAGCAACATGGCGTGGAAGGTGTGAAGGGGCTCCTTGAATATCCTGAGATGCGGAAGACGGAAGAGGTCGTCTTGTCGGATGTCGACCGGGAAGAGATAAGGAAGATGATGACGGAAATAAGCGATATCATTGGTCAGGAAGGATGTCCGTCAAGGGTGAAGAAGGGCATTTGTAAGAACTGTAGTTACTATGAGTTCTGTTATTCTGATGAACCGGATATGAATAAAGATAATGAGGAGGGTAAGAAATGAAGCGAACTTTCTATTTATTTAATCCCGGTATCATGGAGCGTAGGGACAACACCTTGAAGTATACACCGGTAACTCAGGACGAAAAGGGAGATGAGATAGCCCAACAGTCTCGCTTTATTCCTGTGGAAGACGTATCTGAGCTC
>CALJCU010000387.1 GCA_938023885.1 uncultured Prevotella sp.
ATGCACTGCTTTGACGCTGACCAGGTCATCGGCCACAAGATTGTGGTACGCACGCAGCCTGAGGGTACAAAGTTCGTCACGCTCGACGGTGTGGAGCATACGCTTGGCGAGCACGACCTGAGCATCTGCAATGCAGAAGAACCGATGTGTATCGCCGGTATCTTTGGCGGCAAGGGCTCCGGTACATACGAGACAACAAAGAATGTTGTGCTTGAGTCTGCTTATTTTCATCCCACATGGATCCGCAAGAGTGCCCGTCATCATGGCCTCTCTACAGATGCCAGCTTCCGTTTCGAGCGTGGTGTAGATCCCAATGGCACAATCTATGCACTGAAGCAAGCAGCTATCCTCTGTCAGGAACTTGCTGGTGGTAAGGTGTCAATGCAGATTAAAGATGTCTATCCTAACCCACTGCCGAACTTCAATGTTCGCCTCAACTATGAATATTGCGACCGACTCATCGGAAAGAAGCTTGGTACCGGCACTATCAAGAGCATTGTCTCGAGTCTTGAGATGAAGATCAATAAGGAAGATGCTGAAGGTCTCGACCTCACAGTGCCTGCCTATCGTGTGGATGTACAGCGCCCTTGCGATGTCGTTGAGGATATCCTTCGTATCTACGGGTATAATAATGTGGAGATTCCTACACAGCTCAAGTCTTCTCTCACAGTAGAGAATGCGGAGGACAAAGAGCATAAGCTTGAGAATATTGTCTCAGAGCAACTTGTGGGCTGTGGCTTCAACGAGATTCTGAACAACTCCCTTACAAAAGAGAGCTATTATAATAAAGACGAGTTGAACACCTATCCCTGGGTCAATACAGTGAAAGTAATGAACCCGTTGTCGGCCGATTTAGGCGTGATGCGTCAGACGCTTGTCTTCGGTGGACTGGAGTCTCTCGCTCGTAATATCAACCGTAAGCGTGAGAACCTTCGTTTCTTCGAGGTAGGCAACGTCTATCATTATACACCAGAGAAAGATGACCACGATGCACCCATCTCTGCATATTCACAGCAGTACCACCTCGCATTGTGGATCACCGGCAAGCGTGTCGAGGGCTCTTGGGCACATCCCGACGAAGAGACTTCTTTCTATGAGCTGAAGGCTTATGTTGATAATATCCTTAGCCGTGCCGGAATTGCTCTAGGCCTTGCTGTAGAGGCAAAGACGGAGAACAACCTCTTTTCTTATGGACTGACACTTAAGAGCCGTCAGGGAGTGGTGTTTGCTGAATATGGCAAACTTGCCAAAAAGGCAGCTCATGAGTGTGGGGTAGACAAGGATGTCTACTATGCAGAGCTCAACTGGAGTGCCATCGTCAAGGCTACAAAGAAGAATAAGATATATTTCAAGGAACTTTCAAAATATCCCTCTGTCAGTCGGGATCTTGCACTGCTTGTCGACGACAGTGTTGAGTTTGCCCAGATTGAGCAGATTGCCCGTAAGGCTGAGAAGAAATTGCTGAAGAGCGTCAGTCTCTTCGATGTCTACCAGGGCAAGAACCTTCCGGCCGGCAAGAAGAGCTACGCTGTCAACTTTGTGTTCGGGGACGAAGAGAAGACGCTCTCTGAGAACCAGATCGATGCCATGATGCAGAAACTCATCGTCAGTCTGAAGAGACAACTCGGTGCAGAGTTAAGATAAGGTGTCAGTTGTTAATGAAAGCAATAAATAATACATAAAATCCAATGGGAAGAGCATTTGAATACCGTAAGGCTACAAAGCTGAAGAGATGGGGTCATATGGCCCGCACATTTACGAAACTCGGCAAAGAGATTGCCATTGCTGTGAAAGCTGGTGGTCCGGAGCCTGAGAACAACCCGCGTCTGCGTGCTATCATCGCGACCTGCAAGCGCGAGAACATGCCGAAGGATAATATCGTGCGTGCTATCAAGAATGCTATGGGTAAAGACCAGAGCGATTACAAGGAGGTGACTTACGAGGGATATGGTCCTCACGGAGTAGCCATCCTTGTTGATACACTGACAGATAATACGACTCGTACCGTCGCTGACGTCCGTTCAGTCTTCAATAAGTTCAGTGGTAACCTCGGTACAACAGGTTCACTGTCGTTCCTCTTCGACCACAAGGCTGTTTTTACCTTCAAGCCGAAGGCTGACACTGAGATGGATGAGCTGATCCTCGACCTCATCGACTATGGAGTGGAGGATGAGTACGATGCGGATGAGGAGACAGGTGAAATCACAATCTATGGCGCACCGACGAGTTTCGGTGATATCCAGAAGTATCTCGAGGACAATGGCTATGAGATTACTTCCGCAGAGTTCACCTATATCCCCAACGATCTTACTGACATCCCCACTGACCAGCGTGAAACGATCGATAAGATGGTTGAGAAGCTTGAGGATTTCGACGACGTTCAGAACGTTTACACGAACCTCAAGCCTGCTGAAGAGTAAGCGTATTCACTAATAATGATAAAGAAGAAAGAATACGGAATAGAGATGTTACTGTATTCTTTTTTATGCTTTTACCAGTCAGGGGGTATTAGTACCTATTAGTGCAGTAGCCGGTACAAGGCCGGCCACTGCACTGTTTCGACAGTATCATGCGATGCTGTCAAGGAAGAGCAGCAGGCGGTTAGTGACATTAACACTTGATACACCACTATCGAAATCGAGAGATACGAGGTTCAACTGTGGGTACATCTTTTTCAGCTTCTTTTCAATACCCTTTGATATTACATGGTTGGCAATGCAACCGAAAGGCTGAAGACTTACCACATTGTTTACCCCTTGTTTGACCATACTGATGATATCGCTCGGTAAAAGCCAGCCTTCACCGAACTGTGCGGCAAGTGATACCACACCGTTCACTTCTTTCGCGTCGTCAAAGATATTCGTGAAGGGACGGAAATAACGGAATCTCGAAGCTATCGCATTGATCTTCTTTTCCCTACGCCAGATAAGACTATAGATACTCTTGACAAGGAAATCAGGCACATGACTACATTTCAACCCCATGTGTTTTTGAACAATCGTATTGACGAACTCCTGCAAGAAGAAAGGAGAGAGCAACGGTGGCACAACCTCACAACCTCTGGTAATAATACGGCGAGCAAGGAACTGATGAGCGAAAGGATTGAATTTCAAGAAGATCTCACCTACGATACCAACCGCAGGTATATCTTTATCGTCTGTTATCTTATCAAAATCCTTTACTGCCGAGACGATAAGGTTCATCAATCCTTTCGGATTATTGTCCAAGATAGGCTTAGCAGCCTCTTTGAGATATTTATCTCTTAGCATCCCGGCCTTATTGCTCCATTTTTCTCCTACAAGATAGGCATCTTTCTTGAGACGGCTCACTGAACCATGGTAGAGTTTGGAGATAGTGTCACCATAAAGGAAGGTCGTAACGATGATTGGTGCCATTTTCATCCATGGTACATCCAATTCACCATCCTCCTCATCATCGTCTTTGGCATTCGTTGACACGCCCAAGGTTATCAATGGCACATTTTCAAATCCATTAGCATTCATTGCCCGGCGAATCAGTGCCGCATAGTTTGTGGCACGGCATTGTCCACCCGTCTGAGACATAACAGCAGAGATTTTAGTCGGGTCATATTTGCCTGAACGCAAAGCTTTGACAAAGTCACCTATAATCAGTGTGGCAGGATAACATATCTCATTGTTGGCATATTTTAGACCCAACTCTGCGCTCATCACATCACTTGGCGGCAATACTTCGACATCCCAACCGATAAGTTTGCAAAGAGGAATAAGAAGCGGTGTGAGATACTCAGTGAAGTAAGGTGCGAGAATTTTCTTTTGCTGGGGTTCGATTCCCGTAGAGCACATCGTATCTAACTTTGTATCAAGCACTCCTGCATCACCATGATGGATATTTCCACTCAAACTCTCTATCAATGATCTGACACGGAGTTTCAAGGAGCCTACATTGCTGACATCATCAATCTTCAAGAGCGTATACGGCTTTCCATGATGCTTCATGATATCACGGATTTCGTCCTGGATGAATGAGTCAGGTCCACAACCGAAAGATGTCATTTGTACGAAATGTACATCGCCAGGCTGCTTGGCACACCATTGCCCCGATTTGATAATCCTGTTCATGTAGGCCCATTGGCGGACAAGATAAGTGTCACCCGTACCTGTCTCCATATCTCTACGGACGATATCATCGGAGATAACGTTCACACCCAAAGCAGCTATCATCTCCGACAATTTGTGCTGGATAAGCGGGTCAGTGTGGTAAGGGCGGCCAGCAAGAAGAATTGTGAGACGATGTTCCTTCCTACTGTCCGTAAGAATCTCTACAGCCTTTTGATGGATGTCAGTGACATATTCATGTTGTGCATCCACTGCAGCCAAAAAAGCTTGTTTACGCGTCTTTGCGTTTACTCCATAGCCCTTCAGAAAATTGTCTATCTGTTTGACAAGAAGTTTATCGTCCTTAAAGTTGATGACAGGTGAGACAACTTCATGGTGAAGATTCATTGCTGACCGGATAACATCCGAATAAGCCGAGACAATAGGGCAGTTGTAACTATTGATGTTACGGTTGTCATCCTGATGCTCAAAGACGACATAAGGCATAAAGATGAATTTGCGTACACTGTCGGGCATCTCCGCAAGTTGCTCGTCGAGTTCTTTCACATGCGAGTGGACAAGCTTTGCAGGAAAACAGATATTGTCACTCATGACAGTGTTTAGTGCACTTTCATATCTCCGGAAGTTACTCTCGGAACTGAGCATCACCTCAAAACCAGCCTCAGTGAAGAGTGTGTACCAGAACGGAAAGTCCTCATACATATTGAGAATTCTCGGAATGGCAACAATAGGTCTGCCTGTTTCGATGGGTTCTTTTGAGGATGCAACCGTCTTGCAACGGCCGAAGAGCAGATGATATTTATAGGTATAGATATTTTCGCCCTTGACATCTTTCTTACCTTTATTGTTGAACACCCGCTCACATTTATTGCCAGAATAAAATCTGCGTCCACCGGCAAACTTATACATCGTCACGAAGCAATGGTTCTCACAACCTTTACAGTTGAGGAGCTTCGTTTCGTAATTAGCCATGTCAAGCAGATCATTGAGTGAGTGACCCTTGCTAAGTGAGCTGTCCTTTCGGGTAGCTTCTGCTAACTGTTCAATTGCATACAAAGCGCAACCATAGGCACCCATCATCTCCGGCATATTACTGCGGGCAACCTCTCTGTCTGTTAGGAGTTCGAAAGCTCTTACAACAGAGTCATTCTTCATAGTGCCTCCTTGTACCACAATATGCCCACCAAGATTATCATTGCCATGGAGTTTAAGCACCTTGTAAAGGCAGTTGCGAACCACAGAATAACTCAGTCCGGCAGCAATATCTTCCACGGTGGCACCTTCACGCATCACTTGCTTCACCTTGGAGTTCATGAAAACCGTACAGCGGGTGCCGAGGTCCACCGGGTTTTTCGCAAAGA
>CALJCU010000388.1 GCA_938023885.1 uncultured Prevotella sp.
GTGAAAGTTGTCATACTAATCATAGTCACAAACTCTTTAAATTTTACTTTTTAATTTATCCGGCATCGCTCTGCCGGTCGTTATCCTGAATATTCCGTATTATCCTGATACAATCTTAATTACCTTTCTCTATGGAATGCTATTGAAAGAAGATTGAATGCAAGGTAAACAATTTACCTGTTATCTTAAACTTAATCTTAAACTTGTCATCCTAAATGCGATTTTATCTAAATCTTTATATATATGCAATCTAAATATGTAGTCCAATTATGAAATCTAAATATGTTATCTGAATACTTATCTCTAACCCTGTCAAAGACCTTATCTTTGTTTATTGACACTGCAAAGTTACAAACTTCCTACTGTGTGCGAAAACAATTCGCCGATTAATACGAAAAAAACTGTGTATTATTGACAACCATCAAACCGCTTGATACATATCAACGGTTTTCTTTGACCCATATCAACGATAGAGCCAAAAGCGTAGAGAATATATCCGCCCTGTGACTCTCGGCACACAAACGAACAGGCGTAAGACTATAGTTTAGGGGAACTGCGGATATTTGTCGAAGTCAGGCTTACGCTTCTCCAAGAATGCACGGCCACCTTCCTGAGCCTCATCAAGGGTGTAATAAAGCATAGTGGCGTCTCCTGCCAACTCCTGGATACCTGCCTGACCATCGAGCTCCGCATTGAATCCGGCTTTCATCATTCTCAGGGCAAGGGGTGAACGCTCCATCATGATCTCAGCCCACTCTACAGTAGTGTCCTCGAGTTTGTCGAAAGGTACTACCTTATTGACGAGACCCATCTGTAGTGCTTCCTCAGCAGTATATTGCTGACAGAGGTACCACATCTCCCGCGCTTTCTTCTGTCCGATGATACGAGCGAGGTAAGAAGCACCAAGGCCGGCATCGAAGGAACCGACCTTCGGTCCCGTCTGTCCAAAGCGTGCGTTATCGGAAGCAATCGTGAGGTCACACACGACGTGCAGCACATGACCGCCACCGATGGCATAGCCGTTGACCATGGCGATGACAGGTTTCGGCAGACGACGGATCTGCATCTGTACATCAAGCACATTGAGACGTGGCACTCCGTCACTGCCCACATAGCCTCCACGACCCTTCACATGCATGTCACCACCCGAACAGAACGCCCTGTCACCGGCTCCAGTGAGGATGACAACACGGATATCGGGATGGTCACGGCAATAAGTGAAGGCCTGGCTCATCTCCCACACTGTCAACGGCGTGAAAGCATTGCGGTAGCGTGGCCGGTTGATCGTTATCTTTGCAATATGATTGTACTCTTCAAAAAGGATTTCCTTGAAATCGAAATCCTCAATCTTTTTCCATTCTTGTTCTGACATGTTAAAGTGTATTATAGTATCGTCTTATTTCTTCTGCATCTGCCTCAGCTTCAGTGAAATGCCACGACCGCATGCTCTTCGCTGTTCTTACTGCTCCACGGCCCTGACGCAAGATTTGCAATATCGTGTAGCTTCTCCGCTTCACCCCACATATGGTAATGTTCAGAGGTTTCGGGAAGCCGGTAATAAACTTCGTTCATTTACTTCCTTGGCGATATGAGATAGTTCGTGACATGCACCGTAGAGATAAGATCTCCCCTGGAGTTCTTGATATCCACCTGCCACTCGTGCAGTGTGTTGCCTTTGAACTGCAGTTTGGCATAGGCAGTCACCGTGTCACCCTCTAAGACAGCCTGTACATGCGAGCCGCTCACATTGATACCCACCGGTATCTTTTTCGGACAGAGCGCCATGGAACCTACCCCAGCAAGGTTCTCAGCCAAGGCCAGTGAGGCTCCACCCGAAAGAAAGCCGAAAGGCTGACGATTGCGGTCGTCAACCTTCATACGGGCCATGCATGTGTCCTCTTCGGGTGTGGAAAGAAACTCCATGCCTAATGTGCAGCTCAGCCCCGCCTGGTTCTCAATGACCTTCTTTTCTTTTTCAATATTCATATAGCCAATTATTTTTACATCTTGCAAACTTACGATTATTTTTCGACATTACCAAGGAATTGCACAACATAATTGCACAATATAATTACACGACATGCTTACTAATTATTGTCAATCATGCTTTATATTGAAGAAAAAAACGTAACTTTGCATGGTAGACAAAAACAACTGATATCAGACATGAATATATTAGAGTTGAGTGAGCAGGAGATTGGCCGCCGCCAAAGCCTGCAGCAGTTGCGTGAGATGGGCATCAACCCTTATCCTGCTGCAGAGTTTCCAGTGTCGGCTTTCAGCACGGAGATCAAGCGGAACTTCAAGGATGGCGAAAAACCTGAAGTGGCTGTCGCCGGCCGCATGATGAGCCGCCGTGTCATGGGTAAGGCCAGTTTCGTGGAGCTTCAGGACAGCAAGGGCCGTATCCAGGTCTACGTCACACGTGACGACATCTGCCCCGATGATAATAAAGACTTTTACAACGTAGTTTTCAAGAAGCTACTCGATATTGGCGATATCATCGGCGTGCGCGGTTTTGTCTTCAAGACCCAGACAGGGGAGATCTCTGTCCACGCGCAGGAATTGACCTTGCTCTCGAAGAGCCTCAAACCTCTGCCCATCGTGAAATACAAGGACGGCGTGGCTTATGACAAGTTTGATGACCCTGAGATGCGTGCCCGCCAGCGCTATGTTGACCTCATTGTCAATGACGGCGTGAAGGAGACTTTCCTCAAGCGCGCCACCGTGCTGCGCACCATGCGCCAGTTCTTTGATGAGAGAGGCTATACCGAGGTGGAGACCCCCACACTGCAAGCCATCGCCGGCGGTGCCAGCGCACGGCCGTTCATCACTCATTTTAATGCGCTCAACATTGATATGTACATGCGCATCGCCACGGAGCTTTACCTCAAGCGCCTCATCGTGGGCGGCTTCGACGGCGTCTATGAGATTGGCAAGAACTTTCGCAATGAGGGCATGGACAAGAACCACAACCCTGAGTTCACGTGCATGGAGCTCTATGTGCCTTACAAGGATTACAACTGGATGATGGGCTTTACCGAACAGCTGCTCGAGACCATTTGTACAGCGGTCAACGGCAAGCCTGAAGTAACTTATCCTGACGGCAAGGTGATCAGTTATAAGGCTCCCTTCCGTCGTCTGCCTATCCTTGAGGCCATTAAGGAAAAGACCGGCTTCGACTGCGAGGGTAAGAGTGAGGATGAGATTCGCAGTTTCTGTCAGAGTAAGGGCTTGGAGATTGACGAGACCATGGGCAAAGGCAAGCTCATCGACGAGCTCTTCGGAGAGTTCTGCGAGGGTACGTTCATCCAGCCCACATTCATCACCGATTATCCTGTGGAGATGTCGCCTCTCACTAAGATGCATCGTTCTAAGCCCGGTCTTACAGAACGCTTCGAATTGATGATCAACGGCAAGGAACTGGCCAATGCCTACTCTGAGCTCAACGATCCTATCGACCAAGAGCAGCGCTTCAAAGAGCAGATGAAGCTTGCCGATAAGGGCGACGACGAGGCAATGGTCATCGATCATGATTTCCTGCGTGCCCTGCAGTATGGCATGCCGCCCACGTCGGGCATTGGCATCGGCATCGACCGTCTCGTGATGCTCATGACCGCCAAGGAGTTCATCCAGGAGGTCATGCTCTTTCCGCAACTTAAGCCTGAAGCTAAGATGCCACAGACCAGCGTGAATGACTGGGCTGACAAGGTGGGCGTACCCGAGAACTGGGTGTATGTGCTCCGCAAGGCCGGCTACAATCTTATCTCCGACATCAAGGATGTCAAGGCCCAGGCTCTGCAGCAGAAGATGCTCGAGATCAACAAGAAGTACAAGCTCGGCTACGACAAACCTGAACTCGGCACCATCCAGCAATGGATCGAGAAAGCTGGGGAGTGAAGAAGGATAAGTGATGAGTGAAGAGTGAGAGGTCAATGCAGGGGTAAGCCTTTGTGGCCGCCCGCAACAACATTTCAAACTGTATAGTATTATGAGCTTC
>CALJCU010000389.1 GCA_938023885.1 uncultured Prevotella sp.
CGAACTACAGCGGCGACATGGTGCCCGCCATGCTCAACTCCGGCGAGCTCGTTCTCAATCAGGCTCAGCAGGGCAACCTCGCCTCCCAGCTGGCCAGCGCGGGCTCGTTCCGTGACCTGCGCCTCGGCATGGATGTCGACGGTGACGTGCTGCGCCTGGTACTCAACAACAACGGACGGCGCACCGGCAAGGGCGAGCTCGTCACAAGTAATATCAAACTATGGTAATCAAGTATCAGATTAAGTTTCAGTCGCTGACCGCCGGTGGTCAGCATCGCTCGATGACGCTGAGCATCTACGACGCTACCGCCACCAGTACTACAGCCATGCCCATCCAGCTGACGGGCGCGGCCTCTCCTTTTACGACGGAGGAAAGCGGCGAGAGCGACTATTACGAACCGTTGGTGACAAGCAGCGGCAACATTCGTTTTATTGTCGAGGATGAAAGCGTGATCAAGAGCATCATGCCCACGCGTGCCACCGACCGTCCCGTCGTGCTGTCCGACAATGCCGACGGCTCGGTGCTTTGGATGGGATTCGTCAGCGGCGAGAGCCAGCCATGGGAGCCGGTGCCTTATTCGATGACGCTGCCGGTCAAGGGCATCATGAGTATGATGTCGGGTGTGGAGTTCACGCAAGAGGACGGTTTTGTCAGTCTCGCCTCGCTGGCCGAGACGATCAGTTCTTACCTGCCTTTCCCTGTGAAGATCTTCGCACCGTCAAGCATCCCCTTTGATCTCAATGTGACAAACGACAACTTCCGCTCGTTCCTCGATAAGGATGAACGCAAGGACCAGAGCACGGCCAACATCTTCCAGACGGAGAGCATCGCCACGGTGCTGGAGAATTTCTGCAACTATTTTGGGGTCAGCTGTCACGAGTGGCATGGTAATCTCTACCTCCTCGCCCACGACGCTGCCACCTATCACGACAAGGACGGTGGCACGCTGAGTCCGGCTGTCTTCGACTTGCTTGGTCTTGGTGTGATGTCGGCCAGCAACAAGATGGGGTTCTCGAAGATGTACCGCTATGTCCACGGCGAATTTGACACCGGTTCCGACGGTGATGACAGCAAGGACGTGACCGATCTGAGCGACTTCACCGACTTTATGACCATCCGCAAGAGCAGTGAGCAGTTCTATATCTTCGAGCCTGCCGACCCGGTGTCTCTGTTGGTCGATGTCGGCGATGACTACCGCGTGGGCTATGGCAAGAACAGCTCGTCATATATCATGCCGGGCGTGGTCGGCGGCATCCTCTACCGCAATGGCAATGCTTGGTTCACGAAGGGAGGCGGCGGCGTCACGGGAAGCTATGTGGCCGCCGACGGTTATCACCCCATCGTCGGTGCAAGGAGTAAGGGGGGCACCGACATGATGCAGATATGCACGCCACTCAAGGACAACGCGGTGAAGCATGTGTTCACCATCCGCAACGTCGAGCCGGTGAAGATCCTCAAGGGCGACCACTCGCTGCTCAACATCAGCATGGATATTAAGTCGTTCGGCGAGCGATATCACAAGTACTTTGAGCAGGGATTCAGAAACGGTTATGACA
>CALJCU010000390.1 GCA_938023885.1 uncultured Prevotella sp.
GAGAACACAGGTGCCCAGCTCGTCAAGAGCGTGGCTTCAAAGACCGGTGACGATGCAGGTGACGGCACGACGACCGCTACGATCCTCGCTCAGGCTATTGTCAACGAGGGTCTGAAGAACGTCACCGCAGGTGCCAACCCGATGGATTTGAAGCGTGGTATTGACAAGGCCGTGGCTGAGGTCGTTGAATACATCAAGAACAACGCTGAGGTTGTCGGTGCCAACTACGATAAGATTGAGCAGGTAGCTACCGTATCAGCCAACAACGATCCTGAGATCGGTAAGCTTCTGGCTGACGCTATGCGTAAGGTCTCCAAGGACGGTGTCATTACCGTTGAGGACAGCAAGACCCGTGACACTTCTATCGGTGTGACGGAGGGTATGCAGTTCGATCGCGGCTATCTGTCAGGTTACTTCGTGACCGATACCGACAAGATGGAGTGCGTGATGGATGATCCTTACATCCTTATCTATGATAAGAAGATCAGCAACCTCAAGGAGTTTCTGCCCATCCTGCAGCCCGCTGCAGAGAGTGGCCGTCCATTGCTCGTCATCGCTGAGGATGTCGACTCTGAGGCTCTGACAACGCTTGTTGTCAACCGCCTGCGTGGCAGCCTGAAGATCTGCGCTGTCAAGGCTCCCGGCTTCGGCGACCGCCGTAAAGCCATGCTGGAGGATATCGCCGTTCTGACGGGTGGTGTCGTCATCAGTGAGGAGAAAGGCTTGAAGCTCGAGCAGACTACACTGGAAATGCTTGGTTCTGCCAAGAAGGTAACAGTGACCAAGGATAACACAACCATCGTCGGTGGTGCAGGCGCCAAGGAGAACATCCAGGAGCGCGTGAACCAGATAAAGAACGAGATTGCCAACACCAAGAGCAGTTACGACAAGGAGAAGCTTCAGGAGCGTCTGGCCAAGCTCGCCGGCGGTGTGGCAGTGCTCTATGTCGGCGCCAACTCCGAGGTTGAGATGAAAGAGAAGAAGGACCGCGTTGACGATGCTCTCTGCGCTACACGTGCAGCAACAGAGGAAGGTGTCGTCGTAGGCGGTGGCACGACCTACATCCGCGCCCAGAAGGCTCTCGAGGGTCTGAAGGGGGACAACGCTGATGAGCAGACCGGTATCAACATCGTCTGCCGCGCTATCGAGGAGCCGCTGCGCCAGATTGTCACCAACGCCGGTGGCGAGGGTGCCGTGGTCGTAGACAAGGTCCGTCAGGGCGAGGGTGACTACGGCTACAACGCCCGTGAGGACAAGTATGAGGATCTGCGCAAGGCCGGTGTCATCGACCCGGCTAAGGTGGAGCGTGTAGCTCTTGAGAACGCTGCCTCCATCGCAGGCATGTTCCTGACAACAGAATGCCTCATCGTCGACAAACCGGAGGAGAAAGCTCCCGTAGCTCCTGCTCAGCCCGGCATGATGTAATCGAAAGATCAAACGATAAAGATAAAAGGTGCAAATCGCAAGGTTTGCGCCTTTTTTGTTGTCAATAATTTTGTTGATTCCTCCGCATTTTGTAATTTTGTTGTAAACAAACAAAAGCATGAGATACCTACTGATACCCGAGATAGCCGCCGAGCGGAAGACACCGGCTTTCTACTTTGCCGTAGAGGAGTATGTCGCCACACACTTCGATGATGACGAGTACTTCTTTATTTGGAGCGTGCAGCCATGCCTCATGGTAGGCCGCAACCAGCTCATTGAGAATGAGGTGAACGAGGCTTACTGCCGCGAGCACGGTGCCGGTATCTTCCGACGGAAGAGCGGAGGAGGCTGCGTATTTGCCGACAGAGGATGCCTACAGTGGTCTTATGTGGTGAAGGCACAGAATGTGGAGGAGACCTTCAAAAAATACATGGGCCTCACAGCCGCCACGCTGAAAGCCGCCGGCATACCGGCCGAGGTCACAGGGCGCAACGACATCCTCGTGGACGGGAAGAAAGCGGCGGGAGCAGCTTTCTATACGGCACCGAACCGCAACGTCATGCACAACACCCTATTGTTTAAGGCGGACCTCAGCATCCTGCAGCATTGTATCACGACGAACAAGAGAAAGCTCCCGTCTAAAGGTGTGGCTTCCATCTCTTCAAAGGTAACGAATGTAGGTGAATACACGTCCATGACGATGCAGGAACTCGTCGACTTCGCTCAGCATTATGTCTGCGGAGAGGCGTACCGCAAGCTTACAGCCGCCGACATGGCGCAGATCGCTGAACTGGAGAAGCACTGGGGCTCGGACACGTTTATCAGAGGCAAGAACCCGCCTTATACCCTCTCCTGCAGGCACCGCTTCCCTGATGCGGGTGTCGTGGAGGCTTATGTGAGCATGAAGAGCCTCAAGATAGAAGACATCCGTTTCGGTGGCGACTTCTTTCCGTTACAGAGTCTCGAGCCACTTGTCGAGACGTTGAAAGGCACAGACTTCACACGCGAGGCCGTGGGCAACACCTTGGAGGACACCGATGTCAGTACGTTTATCCGCGGCATGCACAATGACCAGATGCTCCGTCTGCTCTTCGGACGCCCCCCTCATGTCACCAAGCCAGAGTGGTTGCGCACGAGCATGTTGACGAACCGCCACTACGGTGACACACAACAGATCATCCATGAGCATCGGCTGCACACGATATGCGAGAGCGGGCTCTGCCCCAACCGCAACGAGTGCTGGCGAAACGGCACCGCTACATTCATGATCGGTGGAGACATCTGCACGCGTCGATGCCG
>CALJCU010000391.1 GCA_938023885.1 uncultured Prevotella sp.
CCCATCGACTTCATCGATGTCACTGCGCTGTGGTCGCCGCGGTGGAATGCGTTCACGGCCAGCGTGTCGCTTGTCACGTTCTGAACGGAGGCAGCAAAGGTCGAGAGCAGCACGAGGGCAACGATAAGTGTCAGGTTTCCGGCCACATCGAAGAAACCGGCGAGGAGGATAGCTGCTGCAAAGACGGTCTCCGTGGCGATGATCAGTCTCTTGAAATCACCGACCGTGACGCAGTGGCAGTCGATGAGCGGTGCCCATAGAAACTTGATGGACCACGGCAGCCGCGTCAGACTCAGCAGTCCGATGGTCGCCAGTCCGATGCCGTGCTGCCTCAGTGTCACCTGCAGGGCCGTCATGATGAAGGTGGCGGGGATGGCGCGGGCGAGATAGAGGCAGAAAAATGTAGAGAGGTTGATGGCCTTGTTGTTCATGATCACAGTGCGATGCTGAGGGTTGTACCGATGGTGAATGGCTTGCCTTTCTGGGCGTAGGTGCCGGTAGACACCGTCATCACGTTGGCAAGATAATCGGTGGAGGTCAGGTTCTTGGCCCACACGCTCCAGGTGAAGAGACGCTTGGTGAACGCTACCTTGGCGTTGGCAACGGCATAGAACGGTTGCCTGGCGGCATTGTCCTCAGCCCAATAGATGTCGCCTAGGGCATTGACATTGAAGCTGACCGTCAGTTTGGCGAGCCATCCGGGATGCTCCTTCGTATAGTCGGCATTAAATCCCAGCGTGTTCTGCGGCACTATCGGCAGGCGGTTGCCCGTATAGTCGAGTTTGTCGCTCTTATGATAGGACCGGAAGCGGGCGTAAGTGTAACCGCAGGTCAGACTCAGGCTCAGTCCCTGGACGGGCCGTGCGTTGACAGTCACTTCCGCACCTTTGCTGTCGGCATGTCCGGCATTTGTCGTGATGGTACCGATACCCACATAGGTATAGGTGAGCTGCATGTGCTTCCAGTCGATATAATAGAGGCTGGCATCGAGGGTCAGCTTGTCACCGATAAGATTGAGATGTGTGCCCACCTCGTAGTTCCAACTGTATTCGGGGTCGTATTTCTGCTCATCCTCCGAGGCGATGCTGCGGTTGAAGCCGCCGGCCTTATAGCCGCGCGATGCCGCAGCATAGTATTTGTTACCCTCGGTTGTGAGATACTGTACGGCAAACTTTGGGATGAGCTGTCTCGAGTCCAGTGTCTTGTCGAAGTCGTTGGTCTGCTTGATCTGTCCCGTCTTCTCACTGTAAGAATAACGCGTATACCGGCTGTGCGTGTGCTCATAGTCAAACCGTAGTCCGGCAGCGAGCGACAGTCCGCACCAGACGTTGTAACTGCTCTGATGGTAGACGGCGAAGCTCGATGTCGGTTCGTGGTAGAACGTATCGGTGCCTGTCTGTACCTTCGGCTTCTTGTTCTGTGTCTCACGTTTCGTATGCTCATACAGGCCAAAGACACCGGTCACCCACTGGTACCGGCTGTTCGTGTTCGACTTCGCCGTCAGTTCCTCTGATACCATGCTCTGGTGGCGGTCACCCAGAAGAAAGGTCTTGTCGGATTCTGTATAATCCTGGTCCACATACTGATGACTCTTCAGATATTGGCAGGATGTGTGGCTCGACATCGTGAATCCCTTGCCCGTATACTCCGCAGCGAGGGCACTCGTCGACACCAGTCGGCGGAAACCGCCTGCCCGGTTGTAGTCGATGCCCGACAGTGTTTTAGTCTCTGTGTCGTAAGGCGAGTAGCTGTAACCGCCTTGGTCACTGTACGCCAGCCGGCTTGTGAGGCTCAGTGCCCACTGCCCGGCAGACCGCCAGTAGAAGCCCACATGCTCCTCCGTCTCATCCATCCGGTCTGTGTGCTTGCCGTCATATTTATTCTTGAAGTAGCCGCCGGCATGGTGGTAAGCGGCACCCGCAGTGAGGCCGAAGGTCTTGCTCGGCAGGTAACTCGTCGACCCCGACGCACGGAAGTCGTTATAGTTGCCATAGCCAATGTTCACCCTTGCCCCTTGCCAGTCGAACGGTGTCAGTGTATGGATGTTGATGAGTCCGCCGAGCGAGTTGCGCCCGAAGAGAGTGCCTTGTGGGCCACGCAGTACCTCTATGGCGGCGATGTCTGACAGATCTGTCTCAAACGTGACAGGCTCATAGTAAGGCACGCCGTCGACGTAGAATGCCACTGCTGAGCCGTCCGACTTGATGCCCACACCGCGGATATAGACAGGTGCCGTGGTTCGCGGACCGTAGTCGGGCATGAAGAAATTCGGCACGACGCCGGACAATCCCCTCACTGATACCATGTTGTTATCATTGAGCTGCTGACTTGAGAGCTGGCTGACAGCCGATGGCTGCTGGCGCATTGCGCCTGACTCTTTAGGGTTTGAAACCACTTCGACAGCCTGAAGGTGATACACCTTTGTAGAGTCTATGATACTCGCAGCTACTGAAAAAGAAAATGTCGCCATAGACATGGCGACAAATATTTTTTTATCCATGACAATCATTTAATTCGTATGCAAAGGTACGAAGAAAAAAATGACTGTACAATCCTTATTTATAAGGAAATGGATTTCTGTGCGTCAGGAAATTCAAGAGGCAGGAAGATCAGAATTTCCGCTGCCTGACATGACA
>CALJCU010000392.1 GCA_938023885.1 uncultured Prevotella sp.
CACCTGCTTAACGCTCTCACACTCCAACAACTGAGACAAGCCAGCCCGCTGTTCATAGTAGAGGTGAGCGAGTTGTGCGATGCGAATATGCGGAAAGTTCTGCGGTCGCAAGCGCAGGAAACGCCACAGATGGAAGTCGATGGGATGCAATGAGTACTTGTGTGCGAGATACTGGTACTCGTTGTTGAGCTTGAAGAGATACTCGTCGGCAAGGGCTGCTGTGCGGTGGCGCTCCGGCACAGAAAGCGGATTGAGCAGTCCGGCCTGTCCCATGAAGATGGCCTCTATCTGGAAGAGATTGTCGCTATGGCGCGCCACATCGTTGAGCGGGATACTGAGGGCCCATTGCTCCATCGCTTCTGCATTGATGCCGAAGCCATAGTTGCGCGCCATGGTCACGAAGTAAGCCGCTTCCCACGAACCTTGACAGCGGTCAGCGCGCCGCTTGATGTCTTCCGTCTTGCGCTCCAACCGCTCTGTCTCCAAGGCGCTCATCCACGAATGCTTCATCAGTTGGCTGAGCGATGGGATAATCTTATAGCACGGAGGATAACTGTCAGTCTTGAGCAGCTCCTCGTAGTTTAGACGAATGTGCTCGGGTACGGCAAGTTCCATCTGTGGTGGCCGCATGCCACTATCAGTCACGACCTGCGTGTCCGCCTTGCCTACAACATGAAGCACCACATTATTATATAGCGCGTCTTTTTCATGCCCGTGAAGAAACCAGCCACTGGCCTTATCGTGAATCTCCACGTTGCCGACCCACAACTGTCCGTCTATCTTCACCTCTGCATTGAAGAAGTCAGGACCGGCATTGCGGTTATGCAAGCCAGGATCTATCACTTCGACATCTTCGCCATCGGTCGTCCTGAGGCCATCAATCGGGAAGAGCCGGTGTTTCCAGCAATAGTGCAAGAGTTGTTCCATGAGCTTTCTGTTTCTAAAGGCAAAGATAAAGAAAAATCCCGAACCGTTAATTGAATAACCTGGGATTTTTTTAAAACTTATTTCTTCCTGTACCTCCGTCAGAATCTGTAACCGAAGCCGAAGTTCAGATAAAGCGGATGCATCGTAAACGTTACGGTATGGAAGTCGGATTTGAAGATGTTATTGAACGCATAGCTCAAATTTCCAAACAGGAAGAAATGGCGATAGGCATTCCAAGTCGCTCCTATCTGCGTACCCCAGTTGAAGCGGCGCAGGTCATCGTCAAAGTTGTAGTTGGCGGAGCTCCCCTCGGTGAATGTCACTTTCTCGCCTACAGGTGTACCGTTGCGCAGATAACCGTCGCTTACGTATCCGTTGAACTCACCGTCGAGACGACAGGTGACGAACAGGCCGGCGCGCACCTTCCAGCGGTCATTGAAACTATAGTTAGCTGTGATGGGGATGGTGATGTTTGTACTGCTGTAGTTCGTCTTGTCGTAACCCGTGTAGTAACCTGCTACGCGGTCGCCGTCCTGGATAATCTCTGTGTGATAGCTCTTCACGCGTGCACCTGTAGACATGCGCATAGCTTCAATTTTGACACCTGCTGCCACACCCCATCTGTGCTCTTTGCCTAACCATTTCGTCACAGTTCCTTCGAGTGTACCGTTTAGCTTAGGGTCAAAACTGCTGATGTGTCGTATCTCACGGGGCAGGCCCAATGGAGTGGCGCCACCGACATTGAGCCCGGCTTTCAGTTCAAGCTCCCAGCCTTTGAATGACATCTGCCGGAGGGCTGCATCACGGTCCCCGATGTTGTTCTGGGCCCAGGCGGTGAGGGGAACGCCTGTGGCCAATAAGATGTTGGTAATAAATAAGAGCGTTACCTTGTTTTTCATGTTAATATGCTTCATAGTTGATGTGGAACTCATCGATGTAGAGCGTGCTGCCTACGGCGCCCTGGAACTTAGCTCCGTCCTTACTCGAAGATGCTACGATGGCGATGCTATACTTGCCCTGAATCATCTTGTTGTAGTCGAAGGTCTTGCCGTTCATCGGCTCGAAATGGATGGTGAACTTTTTCCACTCGTCGGTTTCCCTGCGGTCGGTGAGCTCTGCCTTCAGCACGATGTTAGGACTCTTCGTGGCACTTCTGTCTCCATCGGTACCATCGAGCCATGGCACGTCTTTCGTCACTTCGAACACTACGGCATAGAGTGCAAAGTCATCCTTCGCGCCACGGATGGGGTTCATGTTCTTATCCGTCACTGTAAGGCCTGCTTTGTACTTATAATAACCGGTGAGTGACAGTGGTCTCGTGTTGAAGAATGGAATACCGAAGTGAGTGGAGGCTGCCATGTCACCCATATTCACGGAGAATGTGCCAAGGAAGATGTTACCAGCAGCAATTGGTGCACCAAATGTCTTTCCAAGTGCTCCCGTGCTGATGGTTGTCAGCTTAGCGCATTTCCCTTCCACGCCGCCGTCTGTCTGGCTAGTAGGGTAATCAGTCGGCTTGGGATTGAAAGACAAGAGCGTAATCATGACACCCGGGTTGCCGCTTCCCCAGTCAACCTGCTGACCGCCAATCCTCTCGTAGAATATCTGGAAGAGAGGGTTGCCAGTGCCGTCGCCGTCAGTGTCATACGTGTAATAGCGTATGTCGTCGAAATGGAAGTCGGACGGCGTAGCGTTGTTAGCAATGCGCACGGTATATTTCTTCTGCCATTTTCCGTCCTGTGAGGTCACAGTGTAAGTCTGTGGTGTAGCCTCGTCGATGGAATCGGGCAGACCATCGTCTTCATTGGTCTTCTGCGGGTTCGGTACACGTTTGAAGAACTGGCGCTTTGTGCCGCTGGCGGGCTCTATCGTGGCACCTTCGGTAAGTGTGAACAGTGGAGCGAGAATACTGTCGCGCGTGTTGGCGTAGATCGTAATCTCATTGTTTGTTATTACCGGCTTGCGGATGAGGAGGCTGTCGG
>CALJCU010000393.1 GCA_938023885.1 uncultured Prevotella sp.
TAGGTATGCGGCGATTTCACTATTTTTAGGTATTGCACGCTGTTGACAGTCTTTGTAATTTTGCAACCGAAATCAATCAACAATAAACTATAACGTATAACAATTTCGGCAAAACAAAATTTAGCAAAATGAGAAAGACTATTTTGATGTCCGCAGCCCTGGCAATGGTGCTTGGCATGGCTTCCTGTAGTGACAATAATGATAAGAACGACATTGCCGACCTCGGTCAGACCGTGTCCGGACAATATCTTGGAAAGAACGGCAACAGGTCGAAGTTCAAGGTACAGCTGGGCGTGCCTTCCGTGATGGGCAGTCTGATGCTAACCTTCACTCCCAACAAACAACCATGACGGTGATGCGATATATTCGTCTTATGCTCATGACCGCCACTGTGTGGTGCCTGACAGCTTGCGACGGAGTGATGGGCAGCTTCTACGACGACGCAGAGTCGTCGCAGTCGGCCACCTACGGTTTCCTCTCCAGGAGCGACGGTACCAACACGGGGCGCGTCTACGTCGACGGCACCAAATACGACCGGTGGATGTACATCAATTTCCATAACTGCACCATCGACTCGGCAATCATCGGCGACAACACACCGGAGCCGGCCCAATGGGACATCGCCATCCACCGCTACGATGTCAAGACCAACGGCGGTGCGGTCATGGCTACTCCGTTCTCCACCATCAGTGACCTCATAGCCGCCGGACGCATGCCCACAGGGACCTTCACCGAGGACGTGAAGAACGACAGTGTCACCTGTGACCTCTCGCAGATGATGCAAGGCGCCGCGAAATACGCCAGGACCCATGTCAACCGGGTTCTGCGATGGATCATCCTTGACATGTCAACGATGCCGCCGGGCTACGTGGTCAACAAGAATGTCTTCATCATCCGCCTCAAGGACGGTACTTACGCCGCCGTACAACTCTACAGCTATATGAACAGCAGCTCCGTGAAAGGTCATATAACCTTCGACTATGTATATCCGTTAAATCTTAATCCTTAAGTTCCCCATGAACAGCAAGCTTCTTCTTTTCTGTGCCCTGCTCATGGGCACCATACAGGCCCACGCAGCGACGGCGCTCCGCGACAGTCTGCTCAACCTCAACGAGGTGGTGGTGACTGCCACCCGTACACCGAAACTTCTCAAGGACGTGCCTTACATCACGAAGGTCTACACTGCCGCTGACATCGCCAAGGCCGACGCTTTCAACGTGCAGGATCTCCTGACAACAATCATGCCGGGCATAGAGTTCACCTTTGCCATGAACCAGCAGACGACCCTTAACCTCAACGGCTTCGGCGGCAACGCCGTGCTCTTCCTCATTGACGGCGAGCGTATGGCCGGCGAGACGATGGACAACCCTGACTTCTCCCGGATGACCCTCGACGATGTGGAGCGCATAGAGGTCGTCAAAGGCGCCGCCTCGTCGCTCTATGGTTCCAATGCTGTGGGCGGTGTGGTGAACATCATCACGAAGCATGCCGACAAACCGTTTTCCCTGTGCCTCTTCAGCCACTGGAGCAAGCACAACGAGCAGAAATACGGCGGGGTCATCGGCTCAGCCGGCAAGAGAATACAGAGTCTCACCACTGTACAGTACACAACCGACGACAGTTACAGACTACCCTCCGACGGCGATTTCTCCACCATCTTCGGCAACCGCACCTGGAATGTCAAGGAGAAGCTCACATGGCAGCCTGTCCGCAAACTCTCGCTCACGGGCAAAAGCGGTTATTTCTTCCGCGAGCGCTTCTCCTCAGGGGACTCCCATGACCGGTACCGCGACCTCAGCGCCAGCATCAAAGGACAATATGACTTCTCCGCCTCCGACAATGCCGAACTGACTTACAGCTTCGACGAGTACGACAAGAGCGCGCTGAACATGAACACGCGTATGGACGTGCGCAACTACAACAACACACAGAACATCTTCCGCGGAATCTACAACCATAAGTTCTCCGGCACCGGGACGCTTACCCTCGGAGCCGACTATACGCACGACTATCTCATGTCGTATCAGTTTGCCGACGACGGTAGCCACAAGCAGAACGCTGCCGACGCCTTTGCGCAGATGGACTGGGATGCCACAACCTGGCTGAACATCATTGGCGGCAT
>CALJCU010000394.1 GCA_938023885.1 uncultured Prevotella sp.
CATCACGGTCAACCGCAACGCCGTCCCCTTCGACCCGCGTCCCCCGCGCGTCACCTCCGGCCTGCGCATCGGCACCCCCGCCCTGGCCACCCGCGGCTTCGGCGACGCCGAGTTCACCGAGGTCGCCGACATCATCGCCGCCACCCTCGTCCACGGCGCCGCCGGCACCGCCGACGACGAGACCCTGGCGGCCCTGCGCGGTCGCGTGCGCGCCCTGACCGACGCCTTCCCCCTCTACCCGGGGCTGGCCCAGTGAGGGCTCCCTGGAACGGGGCGGCCCGAGTCCTGGACGGCAAGGCCACGGCCGCCGCCCTCAAGGCCGAGCTCAAGGAGCGCGTCGCGGTACTGCGCGAGCGCGGCGTCACCCCCGGCCTGGGCACGGTCCTGGTGGGGGAGGACCCCGGCAGCGTCAAGTACGTCGCCGGCAAGCACGCCGACTGCGCCGAGGTCGGCATCCTCTCCATCCGCGAGGACCTGCCGGCCACCGCCACCCAGGCCGAGGTTGAGGCCGCCGTCGACCGCCTCAATGCGGATGACGCCTGCACCGGCTACATCGTCCAGCTCCCGCTGCCGGCGGGCGTGGACACCAACGCGATCCTGGAGCGCGTCGACCCGGACAAGGACGCCGACGGCCTGCACCCCACCAACCTGGGGCGCCTGGTGCTGCGGGCCTCGGGGCCCATCGACTCGCCCCTGCCCTGCACGCCGCGCGGCTGCATCGAGCTCATGGAGCGCCACGGCATCGATTTCGTAGAAGTGGGAATGCCGTTCAGTGACCCCTTGGCAGACGGTCCCGTGATACAGTCAGCCGGCGCTGTCGCCCTGAACAACGGGATGACGACCAGGATGCTGCTCGCCCAGCTCAAGGCTGCCAAAGACGACATCCATATTCCTTTAGTCTTCATGGGTTACCTCAATCCCGTGATGCACTATGGCTTTGAGAACTTCTTTCATGACCTCGCCGACAGCGGCGTCTTCGCTACCATCATCCCAGACCTGCCGTTCGATGACTATCAGCATGTTGTCAGACCTATTGCTGACCGATACAATATCCGTGTCATCATGATGATAACGCCGGAGACAAGCGATGACCGCATCCGGTTTATCGACGACAATACCGACGGTTTTATCTACATGGTGTCTTCGGCAAGTGTGACGGGCGCACAGAGGGAGTTTGATGCGGAGAAAGTGGCTTATTTCAATCATATCAACTCCATGAACCTCCGCAACCCACGTATGATAGGATTCGGTATCAGTAACAAACAGACCCTCGAGAGTGCGCGGCAGAATGCTGCCGGGGCCATCATCGGCAGTAAGTTCGTCACCCTTCTGAGGGAGACGGAAGACCCTGACAAGGCTCTCGATAAACTCATGGAGGATCTCAGCAAATGAGTATTTTATTCTCAAAAAATATTAACAATGGAACCAGATAAGAATGGATTTTTCGGACGGTTCGGCGGAGCTTATATCCCCGAGATACTCTATAAGGTCGTGCATGACCTTCAGGACCAATACAAGCAGATCCTTGACGCCAAGGAGTTTCAGGACGAATACTATGCCCTGCTGAAAGACTACGTAGGCAGACCTTCGCCACTCTATTTCGCACAACGCATGAGCGAGAAATACGGCTGCAAACTCTATCTCAAGCGCGAGGACCTCAACCACACCGGTGCCCACAAGATCAACAACACTGTGGGACAGATTCTCATGGCGCGCAAGATGGGAAAGACACGTGTCATCGCCGAGACGGGTGCCGGACAGCATGGTGTGGCAACAGCTACGGTCTGTGCATTGTTCAACATGGAGTGTGAGATCTTTATGGGTAAGACTGATGTGGAGCGCCAGCACACCAACGTGGAGCGCATGCGTATGCTCGGTGCTAAAGTGCATCCGGTGACGACAGGCAACATGACACTCAGTGATGCCTGCACAGCTGCCATCCGTGACTGGTGCTGCCATCCTGAGAACACGTTCTATATCGTTGGCTCGACGATGGGTCCGCATCCTTATCCTGACATCGTGGCACGCTTGCAGAGCATCATCTCCAAAGAGCTCAAATGGCAGTTGGAGGAGAAGACAGGCCGTGATTATCCCGACTATCTCATCGCTTGTGTGGGTGGAGGCAGCAATGCTGCCGGCACTATCTACCATTACATTGATGAGGACCGGGTGAAGATCGTGCTTGCTGAGGCGGGTGGCCACGGTATCGACACCGACTATACTGCCGCAACCATCCATTGTGGTACAGAGGGTATCGTGCATGGTTCGCGCACACTCGTGATGCAGGACGACGGTCAGATCAAGGAGGCTTTCACTATCTCCGCCGGCCTCGACTATCCTGGGATCGGCCCCATGCACGCTTATCTTGCCAGGACGGGACGCGAGCAGGTAATTGCCATCAACGATAATGAAGCTATCCGTGCCGGTTATGAACTAACCCGCATGGAGGGTATCATCCCCGCCATCGAGAGTGCTCACGCGGTGGCTGCCCTGAGCAAGGTTCATTTCAACCCCAATGATGTTGTCGTGCTCACGGTCTCGGGGCGTGGCGACAAGGATATAGAGACGTATCTCAAGAACAAAGACATGGCAGGCAAATATGGCGACTTTTAATTATCATACCCGGTCCAAGCGGTTGCTTGGCGACCTTTATACTCCCGTGAGTCTTTACATGCGGCTGCGCGACCTCTATCCTCAGTCGATGCTCATGGAGAGCTCCGATTATCACGGCAACGACAACGCCAAGAGTTTCATAGGTATCCATCCTATGGCATCCATCCAGGTGAGTCATGGTATCATCACGATGCTCTTCCCTAATGGCTCATCGGTGAAGCGACCGGTGCCTGTGGAGAACAGCGACAAGCCCAAACGTGCCGTGGCACAGGCTATCAACGACTTCCTCGCATCCTTCCATGTGGAGGGAGAGGGAAGCCGGTACTGTGGTATCTTCGGTTTCACTTCGGCAAACGCCGTGCGCTATTTTGAGAATATCGCCGTCAAGGATGTGACGATGGAGCGCAACGATGCGCCAGACATCTATTATATCCTTTTCCAGGACCTCATCGTCTTCGATCATTTCAACAATATGACCGACTTCCTCACATTGACTTCGGATGATGCCGATGAGGGGTACGATGGTGCTGCTGACCTGCAGCTGCTGCTCAAGGCAGCCGCCAAGCCTGTGGGTAAGCCTTATGGCTTTCGTGCTGTGGGCGAGACCACATCTACGCTCACCGACGAGGAGCATAAGGCGAATATCCGCCGTTGTGTGAGCCACTGTCTGCGCGGAGATGTCTTCCAGATTGTCATCAGCCGCCGCTTTGTCCAACATTATGAGGGTGACGACTTCCTGCTCTACCGTGCACTGCGCTCTATCAATCCCAGTCCGTATCTTTTCTATTTCGACTTCGGGGGCTACCGCATCTTCGGATCCTCGCCCGAGACCCACAACCGCATCGTGAGCAACAAGGCGTTCATTGACCCTATTGCCGGGACGACGAAGCGCACGGGTGATGCCGAGCGGGACCGCCACAATGCTGAGTTTCTGCGTAACGACCCAAAGGAGAATGCGGAGCATGTCATGCTCGTGGACCTTGCACGCAATGACTTGAGCCGTAACTGCCACAAGGTGAAGGTCGACTTCTACAAGGACATGCAGTTCTACAGTCATGTCATCCATCTCGTCAGCCGTGTCAGCGGTGAGCTCAACGAGGGTGCCGACCATATCCTGGAGTTCATCGACACGTTCCCGGCCGGCACACTGAGCGGTGCGCCGAAGGTGCGTGCCTTGCAGCTCATCAACGAAATGGAGCCGCACAATCGCGGTGCCTATGGTGGCTGCATCGGCTCCATCAGCTTCAATGGTGACCTCAATCAGGCTATCGTCATCCGTACTTTCATCAGCCGCAACGGAGAACTGTGGTTCCAGGCGGGATCGGGTGTCACGGCAAAGAGCAACGACGAATATGAACTTCAGGAGAGCAACAACAAGCTTGGCGCACTGGTAAAAGCCATCAAGGTGGCGGAGAAACTGTAACGTGGAACTTACGGCTCTGGACGGTCCACAAGGATCGTCCCTGCAAAGCCTTCAAAAATAATACGATGAAAATCATAATTATTGATAACTACGATTCTTTTACATACAACCTCTCACACCTCGTCAGAGAAATGGGTGCCGAGGTTGATGTCGTTCGCAACGACCAGTTTGAACTGCCGTTGTTGGAGCAATATGATAAGATTATTCTCTCGCCTGGTCCCGGTATCCCGTCTGAGGCCGGATTGCTGTTGGATGTTATCCGTACCTATGCCGGCAAAAAACCGATGCTTGGTGTGTGCCTGGGTCATCAGGCCATCGGTGAGGTATTCGGTGGAAAGCTTATCAACCTATCTCAGGTCTATCACGGGGTGGCGACCGATTGTAAGCAACTCGGCAACGACCCTATCTTCAATGGTATGCCGGAACATTTCGAGGTAGGACGTTACCACAGTTGGGTGGTGAGCAAGGACGATTTCCCTGATTGTCTGGAGGTGACAGCTGTCAGTCCCGATGGCAACATCATGGGCCTGCGCCACAAGGAGTATCCCATCCATGGCATCCAATTTCATCCAGAGAGCGTACTGACGCCGCTGGGACATCAACTTATGAATAACTGGCTGAACGAATAAATATTATGATTACACTTTATGCAATGAAAACGTGTCCCTACTGTGAATATGTGGAGGCACAAATTGAAAAGAGCGACGAGCTCAAACGTCGGTTTAAGATTGTCGACATTGGTGCGCATCTTGAAGCTTCGCGAAACTAATCCCGCCTTTGACGAGTCGAAACGTATCGGCGATGTCGGCATCCCCTGCTACGTGTTGGAGGATGGAACGGTAACGCTCAATTCTGCCGATGTAGGCCTCGTCCCTATGTCCGATGGACCCGGGGAAGGAGCCTCATGCAGCATCGATGGCAAAGGCTGTTGAAGAAAATCCCATATTCCTTTCACAATTCGCAAATTAAATGCTAACTTTGCAGAAAATTAGCATCTTAGATAGATACGCACTAAAAATTACGCATTATAAACGCATTAATAATTACGCATTAAATAATGTTTGAGAATTTAACCGATAGACTTGAACGCTCATTCAAGATACTCAAGGGTGAAGGGAAGATCACGGAGCTCAATGTCGCTGCCACGCTGAAGGACGTGCGCCGCGCACTGCTCGATGCCGATGTCAACTATAAGGTCGCCAAGCAGTTCACGGACACTGTCAAGGAGAAGGCCTTAGGCATGAATGTGCTCACCGTCATCAAGCCGGGACAGCTCATGGTGAAGATTGTGCACGACGAGCTCGCCCGACTCATGGGTGGTGAGGCAGCAGAGCTTCACCTCAATGGCAAGCCGGCAATCATCCTCATGTCCGGTCTGCAAGGTTCGGGTAAGACCACGTTCAGTGGCAAGCTCGCCAACATGCTCAAGACTAAGCAGCACAAGAATCCGCTGCTCGTGGCCTGCGACGTCTATCGTCCTGCTGCTATCGATCAGTTGAAGGTAGTGGGCGACAGCATCAATGTGCCTGTATACAGTGAGTCCGACAACAGGAATGTCAATGAGATTGCTGACCACGCTATCGCCGAGGCAAAGGCTAAAGGCTACGATGCCGTCATCATCGATACTGCCGGTCGTCTGGCTGTCGATGAGCAGATGATGAACGAGATATCTTCGCTGAAGGAGCATGTCCATCCCGATGAGACCCTGTTCGTGGTCGACTCCATGACCGGTCAGGATGCCGTAAACACATCCAAGGAGTTTAACGACCGCCTCGGTTTCGACGGTGTGGCGCTCACGAAGCTCGATGGTGATACCCGTGGTGGAGCCGCTCTCTCTATCCGTACCGTGGTCACGAAGCCAATCAAGTTTATAGGTACGGGCGAGAAGATGGAAGCCATCGACGTGTTCCATCCCGATCGTATGGCCGACCGTATCCTCGGCATGGGTGATGTCGTATCACTCGTGGAGCGCGCTCAGGAGCAGTTTGATGAGGAAGAGGCCAAGCGTCTGCAGAAAAAGATTCAGAAGAACAAGTTCGATTTCAACGACTTTCTCAAACAGATTGAGCAGATCAAGAAGATGGGTAACATCAAGGATCTTGCTTCAATGATCCCGGGTGTAGGCAAGGCTATCAAGGATATGGATATCGACAACAGTGCTTTCAATGGTATTGAGGCGATCATCGGTTCCATGACACCGAAGGAGCGTACGAACCCCGAGGTGCTCAACCAGAGCCGTAAGATGCGTATCGCGAAAGGATCGGGCACCAGCATCCAGGAGGTCAACCGTCTCATCAAGCAGTTCGACCAGACGCGTAAGATGATGAAGATGATGACGGGTAATAAGATGGCAAATCTTATGGCACGAATGCCTAAGGGAAAGATGCCGAAAATGCCCGAAGGTATGGAAATGCCTGATTTTAATAAATAGAATAACAAAGAGTCTGTGTACATATTTCATCGTATGCAGGCTCTTTTCAGTTTGGAATATATCCTTAAAAATAAACTTATGCAGTTAATAGACGGGAAAGCTACAGCTGCAGCCATCAAAGCAGAGTTGGCAGCAGAAGTTGAGAAAATGGTGGCAACAGGACAGAAACGTCCTCATTTGGCCGCAGTTCTTGTAGGGCATGATGGTGGAAGTGAAACCTATGTGAACAACAAAGTGAAAGCTTGTGAGGTTTGCGGCTTCAAGTCTTCGTTGATTCGCTATGAAGATGATGTCACAGAAGAGGAACTTCTTGCCTGTGTGGCTCGCTTGAATGCTGATACTGATGTAGATGGTTTTATTGTTCAGTTGCCTTTGCCTAAACATATTTCTGAGCAAAAGGTTATTGAAGCCATCGACTATCGTAAAGATGTAGATGGTTTCCATCCTATCAATGTAGGACGTTTAGGTGCCGGATTGCCTTGTTTCGTATCAGCTACTCCGCGTGGAATCCTCGAATTGCTGCGTCGCTACAATATCGAGACACGCGGGAAGAAATGTGTGATTCTTGGGCGGAGCAATATTGTTGGTAAGCCTTTGGCTAGCTTGATGATGCAGAAGCAGTATGGTGACTCTACGGTGACGGTTTGTCACAGCCATAGTGCAACATTAAAAGAAGAGTGCCAGCGTGCAGATATTCTTGTTGCTGCTATCGGTCAGCCTGAATTT
>CALJCU010000395.1 GCA_938023885.1 uncultured Prevotella sp.
CGTCTTCTCAAGGTCAGCCTTTACGTCTGCATCAAGAGTCGATGCGGAAACAAGGGTCTTGCCCGCCTCATCGTCAATCAGCTGCGCATACATGTGCTGATTGCTTCTGAATACGGCCAGACGCGGTCTGGCAGCGGTTCCTGAAAGAGTGTTGCGAATTCTTCTGTGCTTCTTGACACGGACTTCCGTTCTTGATTTCTTCGTAATCATTATGCCTCACTCCTTTACTTATTTCTTACCAGCCTTGCCGACCTTACGACGGATCGTCTCGTCGACATACTTGATACCCTTACCCTTATATGGCTCAGGAACTCTCTTGGATCTGATCTCGGCTGCGTACTGACCGACCGCTTCCTTGTCGATTCCGGAAACGGTAATCTTATTGTCCTCGAGTGTGGTCTCAAGTCCTTCGGGATCATTCATTACAACCGGATGAGAATAACCAAGGTGGAGTGTCAGCTCCTTGCCCTTCTTAACGGCCCTGTAACCCACGCCGTTGATCTCAAGCGCCTTGGAAAAGCCCTCCTTGACGCCCAGAACCATGTTGTTGAGCAGGGACCTGGTCAGTCCGTGAAGAGACTTCATCTTCTTTAAATCATTGGGTCTGGAAACCTTCACCTCAGATCCCTCTACCTCGATGGTCATCTCAATCGGCAGATCTCTCTCAAGCGTTCCCTTGGGACCCTTCACCGTCACATGATTATTTTCTGCAATCTCTACGCTTACGCCGTCAGGAATTGCGATTGGCATTCTTCCAATACGTGACATGCCCGTACCTCCTAAATTTGTTATGGCTTACGCCATTGTCATAGCTGTCCTGGGGATTCTGTTTACCAAACGAAGGCCAGAACCTCGCCGCCGACCTTTTCCTTGCGGGCCTGCTTGTCGGTCAAAATTCCCTTGTTGGTGCTCAAAATCGCGATTCCAAGGCCTCCCAGCACATAGGGGATCTCGTCCTTTCCCGCGTAGATACGCAGACCGGGCTTGGAGATTCTCCTGATGCCGGAGATGATCTTCTCCGTCTTGTTCGCGTTGTACTTCATAGTAATATGGATGTTCTGACCCGCGCCGGCCTCAACCAGGTCGTACTTGGCAATGTAGCCCTCGTCAACGAGGATGCCTGCGATTGCGACCTTCAGCTTTGATGCGGGAACATCAACTGTATCGTGCTTTGCAGTGTTTGCGTTACGAATTCTCGTAAGCATATCTGCGATAGGATCACTCATAGTCATGATAAAAATTCCTCCTTCTGCTTACCAGGATGCCTTCTTAACGCCGGGGATCTCACCCTTGTACGCCAGCTCACGGAAGCAAACTCTGCAAACGCCGTACTTCTTGAGGTATGCGTGAGGACGACCGCAGATTCTGCAGCGTGAGTACTCTCTGGTGGAGAACTTGGCGCCGCGCTGCTGCTTTACCTTCATAGATGTCTTAGCCATGTAATATATTCCTCCTGAATCACTTCGCGAAAGGCATGCCGAAGAGCCTCAGGAGCTCGCGTGCCTCTTCATCCGTCTTTGCAGTTGTAACGAACACGATATCCATACCGCGGACCTTGTCCACCTGGTCATACTCGACCTCAGGGAAGATAATCTGCTCCTCAATACCAAGAGTATAGTTGCCATGGCCGTCGAGCTTGGAGTTGATACCCTTGAAGTCGCGAATACGGGGGAGAGCGACTCTCACGAGACGCTCCAGAAACTCGTACATGCGATCGCGGCGGAGTGTTACCATCACGCCGATAGGCATCTTCTTACGAAGCTTGAAGTTAGCGATATCCTTCCTGGAGTATGTAGCAACAGCCTTCTGACCGGTGATGGCAGTGAGCTCGTTGACAGCTACGTCGATAATCTTCTTATCCTGAGTAGCATCACCAAGACCCATGTTGATAACGATCTTCTTCAAGACAGGGATCTGCATGACAGAAGAGTATTTGAACTGCTCCTTCAGTGCGGGAGCGATCTGCTCTTTATACTGTTTCTTTAACTGTGCTGTATCCATTACTTGATCTCCTCCCCTGACTTTTTAGCGATACGAATGACCTTCTTGCCGTCATGCTTTACAGCGATGCGCGTAGCCTTGCCACTCTTCGGATCGATAAGACTGATATTTGAGATGTGAATAGGAGCCTCCTGCTTGACAATGCCTCCCTGAGGATTCTTGGCTGAAGGCTTTGTGCTCTTTGAAACCATGTTGACACCCTCAACGATGGCACGGTTCTCTTTCACAAGCACCTTGAGCACTTTACCCGTCTTGCCCTTGTCTGCACCGGCAATGACAATGACGTTGTCGTCTTTCTTGATATGTAATTTACTCATTACTTCTTTCATTTAAAGATTAAAGAACCTCAGGTGCGAGAGACACGACCTTCATGTTGACTGCACGGAGCTCACGGGCTACGGGGCCGAAGATACGGCTGCCGCGGAGCTCGCCTGCACTGTTAAGCAACACGCAAGCGTTGTCATCGAAACGAATGTAGGAACCATCGGGACGACGGATTTCCTTCTTGGTGCGTACGACTAATGCCCTAGATACTGCACCTTTCTTTAAGTCACTGCTGGGCAGGACGTTCTCGACA
>CALJCU010000396.1 GCA_938023885.1 uncultured Prevotella sp.
TATAAGCGAGCGCTGGAGCTTGAGCGCAGTTATGGTCAGGGACGACTAATAGGCAACGCCATCCAGACCAACGGCACACTACTTACCGAGGAATGGTGTGAATTTTTGAAAGCAAATAATTTTCTTGTAGGCATCTCTATTGATGGTCCCCGGGAGTTTCACGATGCCTATCGAAAGACGGCATCAGGCCGGCCCACCTATCACAAGGTGATGGAAAGTATCCGATTGCTCAACAAACATGGAGTGGAATGGAATGCATTGGCTGTCGTCAACAACATCAACGTCAGGCATCCTCTTGAATTCTATCATTTCTTTAAATCGATAGGTTGCCACTATATCCAGTTCACACCTATTGTCGAACGCATAATCAACCGCCCCGACCATCTGAAGCTGGCTCCTGGCATGGCAGAAGGTGGAGAACTCGCTGATTTCTCTGTCTCCGCCCGTGAGTGGGGCAGTTTTCTGTGTGCCGTTTTCGACGAATGGGTCCACCACGATGTAGGCGACTATTATATTCAGCTTTTCGATGCTACATTGGCCAATTGGGCAGGCGTCGCTCCTGGTGTCTGTACCATGGCTAAGGAATGCGGGCATGCAGGAGTCATGGAATATAATGGTGATGTCTATTCCTGTGACCATTTCGTTTTCCCGGAGCACAGGCTCGGCAATCTCCATACGAAGACCATTTTCGAAATGATGAACTCACCGAAGCAGCATGCTTTCGCGCAAATGAAGCATACCATGCTACCCCGCCAGTGCAAAGAGTGCCGCTTTCAGTTCGCATGTCATGGAGAGTGTCCCAAGAACCGTTTCATCCGTGACCGTTATGACAGTCCCGGCTTAAACTATCTTTGTGAAGGTTACTATGCTTTCTTTAATCATGTCAAGCCATACATGGATTTTATGAAGAACGAGCTCGACCATCATCGTGCACCGGCCAACGTAATGAATCAGTTGTTTACCAGTTGACGGAAGCCCAGATATCTCTTGAGCTTGGCATCATCATAAAGATAAAGATGAGTCACCGCCTCTTTACAGGAATGTTTCATCTTGATGGAGCGGCAAATATCTCACACATTATTCGTAACTTTGCATGCAAAAAGGTGGAGGCTTTCGTCCCTCTGCAGAGGCAGACCTCCGTACCATCGCCACAAAGTCACCATACGATCATAAAAACACGACTATCATGATAATGACTATTCTTATTTCAATAATCTGTATCGCAGCCGGCATCGCCATCGGCTATCTCCTGGCACAGAGCCGGTTTGGAGCAGAGCGTATCCAACTCGTCTCAGCACGCGACGTATTGCAGGCACAGGTCAACTCACTCAGCCAACAGCTTGCCGAGAACAAGGCGGCAGCGGAAAGGCAACTGCAAGATGCCAAGACGGATGCGGAGATGCAGCGGGGGGAGCAGGAGAAGCGCTACCAGCAACAGCTCAACCAGCTTCGCGAGCAGCAGAGAACGCAGATGGAACAGCAGGGCAACCTCATCCGCGAACAGATCAACACGGCTTCAGAGACAATCCTTAAGAAGCGGAGCGACGAGCTGTCGATAACCAACAAAGAGCAGCTCTCCGCTATCCTCAACCCACTGCACGAGAACCTCAAACAGATGCGTGAGGCTGTGGAGAAGACGGGACGTGAGCAGACCACGACAATGGAGCGGCTCGACGTGAGTATCAAGGAGAACCTCAAGCAAGCCAAGGAGGTGGGGGAACGTGCCGACAAACTGGCGCAGGCACTGACATCGGAGAGCAAGACACAAGGTAACTTCGGTGAGCTCCGGCTCCGCACGCTCTTAGAGAACATGGGACTGGAGGAAGGCACACAGTTTGAGGAACAGGTGACGCTGCGCGACGAGCACGGCAACACGCTCTATGAGGAAGACGGACACCGCATGATTCCTGATGTCATCCTCCACTTTCCCGACAGTCGCGATGTGGTCATCGACTCGAAGATGTCGCTCAAAGCCTTTGAGGATTATCATAACGCCGAGACACCGGAAGCCAAGGAGGAGGCCCTGCAAAGGCATATCCTCTCGGTGCGTAACCACGTGAAAGAGTTGGCACGCAAAAACTACAGTTCGTATCTTCGCAGCAGTGGCAACAAACTCGACTTCGTGGTGATGTATCTCTATTCGGAGAGCGCCGTACAACTCGCCTCGACCAATGACCCAAGCCTGTGGAAGGATGCCTACGACCAGGGGGTTATCATCTCGGGATCACAGACACTATACATGATGTTGCGCGTGTTGGAGATGACGTGGCGACAGGTACGGCAGGTGGAGAATCAGGATAAGATCATGGCAACAGCCGATGAGCTCGTCAACCGTGTACAGATGTTCTACGAGCGTTTCCAGACTGCCGACGACCAGCTTGGCAAGACACAGAAAGCCTTTGATGCATTGCGTGCCATCACGGCACCCACGGGTGCAAGCATCGCCACATCAGCCAACAAGCTGCTAAAGTACGGGGCCAAGGAGAACCCGAAGCGAAAAACAAAACTGCCGATGCCGGAAGATGAATAGCAGTCACTATGTGACTGTGTACACGGCAAGCTTCTAACGAGTATCTTAGGGCTGATTCCAAGCCTGCATTTATCTCAGGATCCGCTCCAGTTGCCTGTTGATCCACTTCACGATCTTGCTCAGCACCCACGCCAACGGCAGGGTGACAACGACACACACAAGGAACGTGAGCCAGTAACCCCACGTCCTCGGGAGATATTCGAGCACGAAATGAAGATGAATGAGATAGCACTCCAAGCTTAAGGAACCTATAAAAGTCAACGACTTATTGATCCACTGCGGTGTGCGTCTCAAGACGCGGTTGCAGATAAGGATAAACGTGATGGTCAGCGGGATGTAAAGCATACGCTCGACAAACAACGGGAACTGTCCATGACGCACCTGCTCTAAGAAAAAGCAGGAGACAAAGGTCATCACAAACATGAGGATAAGCATCCATACACCTTGCCCATCGACAGTTCGTTTCTGCCGCACCATCTCCCCCATATTGATACCGATGAAGAAGATAGGCATGCGGCTCCAAAAGATCTCAATATGTCCTACGGCATGATGGATAGGCGTGACCCACTCCACGAGGATGCACCACATGATCATGACCACAGGCAGCCAACGGTAGACAGGGTGCCGTTTGATGAGCTCCATGTAAGGCGGAGCAAAGAGGTACAGCATCATGATAGCCGGGATGTACCAGAAGTTAAGCTCGTCGTGAAGCCAAAAGTCCCAATTGAAACCAATCTCACCCAAGAGATTAATGAGCGAGGATACATCATGAACATGGATGCGCGGAATATAAAAGAGACAGGCGATGATGAGCCATGCCGGATAGATGCGGATGAGACGGCGGAAATAAAAATGCTTGTACGACGGAGTCTTCATCCACGAGAACCACAGACCTATTCCACTGAGGAAGAGGAACATGTCCACGCCAAGGTTACCCATACGGCGTAGCCCGAAGAACATATTGGAGCGTGCGAGGTCAACGTGAAACAGGATGATGATAAGCATGGCGATGCCCATCAGTGCGCCACGGAAGCGCGAGATGTTCGCCAGCTCAATATCAGGGATCTTCATAGTTTCGGATTAGGAATTTTCTTCATCACTTTCATAACGAGCCAGGCGGCGCCAAGCGAAGCAATGACATAGAGCAGCAGGCCTGTGTAGACATCGCCACGACGCGAGATAGGAATGAAGACCTTCCGCAGCGTGGGATGAATGATGAACAGAGCCGCTGAGATATTACCCATCCAGCTGAGGACATACCATATCCATCCGCGCAACTTTACCCACGGCAGATGATCGATGCTCTTGATAAGATAGACTGAGGCGTAGCAGATGAGTGCGGGAACGAAGACCCACGAATAGAACGACTCTGAGGCTGAGACGATGAAGAAGGAACATGCCACCCAGCTCATAAGCAGGCCTCCAAAGTTCAATCGCACAATCATTATCTTCTCTCCATAGCGTGCGAAGAGCAGTCCCAAACCGAACGGGAGCATGCCACCCATGAAGTTGTAGCGCCAATAGTTAAGCGTTTCCCCTTCGGGATCCATCAGCAGTT
>CALJCU010000397.1 GCA_938023885.1 uncultured Prevotella sp.
TACGCATTTTATTAATTAAAACGAAGAAAACCTATTTTTATTTTTCATTATTACAGTTAAAATACGCACTAAGTTAAGATTGACACACATTTACAACATCTTACATTATATATCTCATATTATTTATATGTGTAGGCCGGCCTTGTGCCGGCCCAATAAATTATTCGAGGTGCAGTGTGTGTCCCATGCGGTCACGCTTTGTGCGCAGATACTTGATGTCATATCTGTTTGGTGTGATCTCAATAGGGACATTCTCCACGATTTCCAGTCCGTAAGCCTCCAGTCCGACACGCTTCGTGGGGTTGTTTGTCATGAGTCTCATCTTGTGCACCCCGAGGTGGCGGAGCATCTGTGCACCGCAACCGTAGTCGCGCTCATCGGGCTTGAATCCGAGGTGGATATTGGCATCGACGGTGTCGAGTCCTTCCTCCTGTTGCAACTTATAGGCCGCCATCTTGTTCATCAGCCCGATGCCCCGGCCTTCCTGCTGCATGTAGATGAGCACCCCTTTGCCTTCCTTCTCGATCATCTGCATGGCTTTGTGAAGTTGCTCACCGCAATCGCAACGCATGCTTCCGAGAATATCGCCTGTTGCGCATGAAGAGTGCACACGGACGAGTACGGGCTCTTCTTCCTTCCAATTGCCTTTGACGAGCGCCATGTGCTCCAGTCCGTTGCTTACCTGACGGAAGGGGATGAGATGAAAATGTCCGTAGATTGTGGGAAGATCTACTTCTACACCCACCTCAATGCTCGTCTCGTGTTTCAGCCGGTAAGCGATGAGGTCTTTGATGCTGATGATTTTAAGTCCCCATTCCTTGGCTTTCTTCTGCAATTGCGGCATACGTGCCATGGTGCCGTCATCGTTCATGATCTCCATCAGTGCAGCAGCCGGATATGCGCCTGAGAGCTTACAGAGGTCGATGGCAGCTTCCGTATGCCCTGAGCGGCGCAGTACGCCATTGTCCTGTGCGTAGAGCGGGTTGATGTGTCCCGGACGTCCGAAGGTCTGTGGCGTCGAGGCAGGATTGGCGAGGGCACGGATGGTCTCTGCGCGGTCGTGGGCCGAGACACCTGTGGTGCATCCTTCTAGCTTGTCGATGGTGATGGTAAACGGTGTGCCGAGCATCGAAGTGTTCTCGACAACCTGATGGGGCAGGTCGAGCTCCTCGGCACGTTTGATAGTGATAGGAGCACAGAGCACGCCACGGGCGTTCTTCAACATAAAGTTAATCTTCTCCGGCGTGATCATCTCTGCAGCCGTGATGAGGTCACCCTCATTCTCGCGGTCTTCGTCATCGACAACGATGACGAACTTGCCCTGCTTGAAATCGTCCAAGGCATCTTCTATGCTACTCAGCTTGAAATCTGACATATCTTAACTCTTTCTTTTATGTTGTTGTCTGTTTATTCAGCCTCTCTCCCGAGTCTGTCAATGTATTTCTCTGTATAGTTCACGATGTTAGTGTCTGTGTATCTGATGACTTTGAGGTCACGCAGCAACCGCAGGCGGAATCTCCACATACGGAAATAGAAAAACACTCCTACGGGAACGATGATAGCGGAGATGATATTCAGCCATTTCCTGTCGAAAGGTCTCGTGTGTGCCTTGACCATCAGTATGGGGTACTGATTGATGAGGTAAAGTACCTGATTGTCGCGTGTGTTGGACAAGTCGCGTATGACTTTTTCCAGTTTATCATTGATTTCCTCAATATCGTGATCCTCCTCATATTTAAAGAACGCCTTAATAATGTTAGGAGGCGACTTGAGATTGTGCCTTGCTGAATAGCCTTTCACTTCGTTGTTGATCTTCAGCAGTGCGGTATTGTCTTCCATGTAATGAGGCGTTTCGATGATGACCTCCTTGCCCTGTATGTTTCTCTTCGAACGTAGTCCGAGGGCCTTTTTGAAGAATCGTCTCCATGCATCGGCATTGAACACCATTGAGTCGTTCATGGCCTTGTAGGTGACGAAAACAGCCAATGGAATCATCACTGCAGGAGCAAGCAAGTGTCCTACCCAGATAGGCCAGGAACCTTGTCGCGACATGCGGTAGCCCGAGTTGTCAAGGATATAGTAGATGATGAAGACGAGCACGGAAATGATGATAGGCATGCCGAGACCACCTTTGCGGATGATGGCTCCGAGCGGCGCGCCGATGAAGAAGAATATCAGGCATTGCAAGGCAAGGGTAAACTTATTCTGCGCCTCCAGCTGGTGGTTTCGCAAGATCCGCTCGTTGTCCTGTGTCATCATAGCCTTGAAATCGAGGTCGGAGGTCTCGCGCTGGACGTTGCTCAGGGCTGTTGACAGCGCCTGCTGCTGTTGCTCCAGCGTCATCTTCCTGTAGATCTTGTCAATATCGATTTTCCCGCTTTGTGCGAGTCTTGTCTGGCTCATGGAGTCATGCCTATTGATTCCCATTGTGGGGAAGCATATGCGTTTGGTGTCGCTCCAGAAGGCATTGCCAATGCTGTCGTAGGATTCATTGAGCGAGTCGATGTCGAAGCGTATCTGCGAGAGGCTCTTTCCCTGAGCGTTGTTGGACAAGGATGCAGCATCCATCAGCGAGAAGTTGCCGTCAAAGTCGAGGATCACTTTCTTGTCTGTAAAGGTCTCCCGGCGGTAAGGGACGGCCGCACTCCCGCCAAGGTCCGACTCGCGCATGTTCTCGAACCACTCGCCGCTCCAGAGGGAGAGCACGAGATGCTTTTTCTCAGCCGTAGACTGGAGCATGCCCGAGTCGGCAAGGATGATGGCCGCATCCTCATAGCTCTCCGTCATTCGGTAGATCATGATGCCATAGAGCTTGCCCGTCTTGATGTTCTTTTTCTGAACGTAGATATTGGAATTTGGTATTCCGTCGTAGAAGACGCCTTCGGGGATTTCGAGTTCCGGACTTTTCTGCTTCATGGAGATGAGCAGCTGGGCGATGTGCTTCTGCGCGCTCGGCCCGACGTTGTTCTGGAAATAGAACGAACCGCAGGCGATGAGGACACTGA
>CALJCU010000398.1 GCA_938023885.1 uncultured Prevotella sp.
GGAGAGACGAAGGCGGGAAGCGTCGGACCGATATGGATGTTCTTCACACCGAGGCTCAGGAGGGCGAGGAGCACGATGACGGCTTTCTGCTCATACCATGCGGTATTGAAGGAGATGGGGAGGTCGTTGATGTCGGCTGCACCGAAAATTTCCTTCAGTTTCAGTGCCACTACAGCCCAGGAGTAACTGTCGTTGCACTGGCCTGCGTCGAGCACACGGGGGATACCGTTGATATCACCGAGGTTCAGTTTGTTGTACTTGTACTTAGCGCATCCGGAGGTGAGGATGACGACATCCTTCGGCAGAGCCTGTGCGAAGTCGGTGTAATAGTTACGGCTCTTCATGCGGCCGTCGCAACCACTCATGACAACGAACTTACGGATAGCGCCGCTCTTCACAGCCTCTACCACCTTGTCAGCGAGAGCGAGGACCTGGTTGTGAGCGAATCCGCCGATGATCTCTCCGCGCTCGATCTCCTCAGGAGCCTCGCAGTGGCGAGCCATCTCGATGACCTCAGAGAAGTCCTTGTGGCCGTCAGCCTTTGTGGGGATATGCTTCCATCCGGGGAAGCCGGTGGAGTTGGATGTGAACACACGGTCACGGTAGTTGGCTGTCGGTGAAGGAGGAACGATACAGTTGGTCGTGAACACGATGGGGCCGTTGAAGTGAGAGAACTCCTCCTTCTGCTTCCACCAAGCGTTGCCGTAGTTACCCGCGAGGTGCTTGTATTTCTTCAGCCCGGGATAGTAGTGAGCCGGCAGCATCTCACCGTGTGTATAGACGTCGATGCCGGTGCCTTCTGTCTGCTCCAGAAGGTCCGCGAGGTCGTGGAGGTCGTGTCCGCTGATGAGGATACCCGGACGGTTGCCGACACCGATGTTCACCTTTGTCAGCTCGGGATTACCATAAGCCGTGGTGTTCGCCTTGTCGAGCAGTGCCATGACGTTGACACCGGACTTACCGGTCTCAAGCAGCAGTGGAAGCAGGGCGTCGGCTGATGCTTTGGGGTCTGTGATGCCTGCGAGCGCCTTTACCATGAAGTGGATGATGCTCTCGTCGCGGAAGCCGAGACGTGCGGCATGCTCATAGTAGGCAGCCATACCTTTCAGACCGAGCACGATGGTCTCCTTGAGGGAGCGGATGTCCTCGTTGCTCTCACGGAGCACAGTCTCCTTGTTGCCCTCAGCCTCGTAGTCGGCTTTCTCGCCGCCCCATTCCACCTCGTGGTAAGCGGGAAGCCTGATGCCGCGCTCAGCAGCATCCTTCAGCAGCTGCTTCTTGATAGCTATACCATTGTCGACCTTAGCGAGCAGCGCATCGTCGTCGAAGTTGGCATTGGTGATGGTGGCGAAGAGCGCATCGATAATAAAGTCGTCGATCTTGATGTCACCCTTGCCGCCGTTCTCAAGAAGAGAATGGTAGATGGTGCCGACACCGCGCACTACACTCAACAACAGATCCATCCGGCGGCTCGTCTCCGGCAGTTTACCGCAGACACCACGGACGGTGCAGCCTGTCCCTTTGGCTGTCTCCTGACACTGAAAGCAAAACATGTTAGCCATAATAATCTTTTTAGTAAAATTCTTATTAGTGAATGTTCTTGTAATACGGCTGCAAAGGTACGGGTGTTAATGAAGTGGCAGTGGTAACGTTTGTTACTACCGCCTATTAAATTGCGTTAAAGTTTCCGATGTTACTTGTGCTCGATAAGAGATTTGAGAATTTCTAAGCATAAATTTGGGAACTTCTTGCTAATTTTGTAATTATGACATCCAATCATTTCTTCTCCATTCTTTCCCAATGGTACGAGACCCATGCGCGTGACTTGCCGTGGCGTCACACCCTCGATCCTTACCGTATCTGGCTCAGTGAGATCATCCTTCAACAGACGCGGATCAGTCAGGGGATGGTCTACTGGCAACGGTTCGTGGAACGGTGGCCGAAGGTGGAAGATCTTGCTAAAGCCACGGAGGATGAGGTGCTGAAAGAGTGGCAAGGCTTAGGCTACTACTCACGCGCCCGAAACCTCCACTATGCTGCCAGGCAGATTGTTGCCTTGGGGCATTTCCCTGAGACGCTTAAAGAAATTCGCCAACTCAAAGGGGTGGGTGACTACACGGCAGCAGCTATCGCCTCCTTTGCCTTCGGCATCAAGGCAGCAGCGGTAGACGGCAACTTCTATCGCGTGCTCTCCCGACTTTATGGTATCGACACTCCTATCGACACGACAGAGGGAAAGAAGACGTTTGCAGTGCTTGCTGACAGTCTGATAAAAAATGTGCCGGAAAGTGTGTCTTCCCTTCTCGGCGGTCAGATGAGCGGTGCTAGCCTGTTCAATCAGGCTGTGATGGATTTCGGGGCGACGCTGTGCACCCCGCAGTCGCCACGTTGTAATGATTGTCCTTTCGCGGAAGAATGTGTGGCGTATAGGGAAGACACAATAACGGGCCTTCCCGTAAAGAAAGGGAAGACGAAGGTTGCTACCCGTCACCTTATTTATATATACGTCCGTTGTCAGGGCTATACGGCTATTCACCGTCGCGGGGCCGGCGATATTTGGCAAGGATTGTGGGAACCGCCCATTTTTGAGGACAGGCTGATGCCATCATGGAACGGCAAGCTCACGCTGTTGGCCCAGGGCGTGAAGCATGTCCTGACCCATCGGATATTGCTTGCCGACTTCTATTGCTTGGATACGGATACGCGGCCGGTGCTGCCAGGGGATTATATTTGGGTGCCGGAAAAAGAACTCAAGAATTATGCGGTACCGAGGCTTGTAGAAAGGCTGTTCAAGTCGATTCGTATTTCGGTATATTCGGTTGACGTGTAACGGTCTCACCGTAGG
>CALJCU010000399.1 GCA_938023885.1 uncultured Prevotella sp.
AACGGAGTGTTGATAGGCATTCTGATCCTGTTGCTCCTCAATACGCTCCTGGCCCCATACATTGAGTCGTCACAGATTAGAGACTCCGACTACGGGACTTTCATCAGTGAGCTCAGCAAAGGAAAAGTATCGAAGGTCGTCATCAAGGGCGGCTATATTTATTATGACATTCCGGCAGCAAAGACGAAGGAGCCTGCCAAATCGTCAACATCCGACAATCCTTTCATGTCCCCGCAGAATGAGCCGCAGACCTACCGCACACCGGAAGTCAACGACCCACAGCTTGTAGACCGTCTGCTGAAAGCCAAGGCACCGACAAAAAACGGGAAAGTAGAGATTTCGAAAGATGTGCCGCAGAAGAGTTCCCCACTCGTTGACTTCTTCGTATGGTGGATCCTTCCAGGCCTTATCTTCTGGTGGATTTGGCGTGCAGGAACGAACAAAATGCTCAAAAACGGCCTTGGCAGTGATGGCGGCGGCTTCCTCTCGGTAGGGAAATCGGGCGCCAAGGTCTATGCAGAGAGTGATGTGAAGACGCGCTTCAGTGATGTCGCAGGGCAAGATGAAGCGAAGGAAACACTCATGGAACTTGTCGACTTCCTTCATAATCCAAAGAAATATACTTCTCTTGGAGCACGACTGCCGAAGGGCGCGCTGCTTGTTGGTCCTCCGGGCACGGGTAAGACGCTGATAGCGCGTGCCGTAGCCGGTGAGGCACATGTGCCGTTCTTCTCCATCAGCGGCTCCGAGTTTGTACAGATGTTCGTCGGCATGGGTGCCGCAAAAGTTCGTGACCTCTTCCGTCAGGCCGCACAGAAAGCGCCGTGTATCATCTTCATCGATGAGATCGATGCCATCGGCAAGAGCCGTGACCAGGCCATGGGCAACGATGAGCGTGAGCAGACGCTGAACCAGTTGCTCACCGAGATGGATGGTTTCGATGCCACGAAAGGTGTCGTCATCCTCGCTGCCACGAACAGACCGGAAAGTCTGGATAAGGCCCTGCTCCGTCCTGGCCGTTTCGACCGCCGGGTCATCATGGAGCTGCCTGACCTCGAAGGCCGCAAGGCTATCTTCAGGGTTCATCTGAAAGACGTGAAGCACGACGATATCGACCTCGATGCCGTAGGCCGTGCCACAGCCGGCTCGAGTGGCGCCGACATTGCCAACATCGTCAACGAGGCCGCTCTGAGAGCCGTACGCCTCGGTGAGAAAGCCGTGACGACGACGGATATCGAAGAAAGTGTGGAGACGGTCATCGCCGGCGAGCAGAAGAAAGGTGCCGTCATCTCACCGGAAGAGAAGCGCATCATCAGTTACCATGAGATTGGTCACGCCATGGTGGCAGCCATGCAGACAGGCACGGCGCCAATTCAGAAAATCACCATCGTGCCGCGTACGAGCGGTGCCCTCGGCTATACCATGCAGGTGGATGCCGGCGAGAAGCACCTGATGAGCAAAGACGAACTGCTTGAGCGTATCGCTACCCTTACAGGCGGCCGTGCAGCTGAAGAGGTGATGTGTCACACCTGTACGACAGGCGCCTCCAACGATATTGAGAAAGCCACACAGCTAGCCCGTGCCATGATAACGACTTACGGCATGAGCGGCCACTTCGGCATGGTACAATTGGAACAGCAGCGTAACCGTTACCTCGGAGGCTCCTCAGACCTCACTTGCAGTCCTGAGACTGCCAAAGCCATCGATGACGAGGTATCGCAGATTGTCAAAGAGGCTCATGCCAAGGCCGTGAAGATCATCACGGAGAACCAAGACAAGATGAATGCTGCCGCCGCCATTCTGCTCAAGAAAGAGACCATCACCGGCAAGGAGTTCATGGAAGTGATTGGGAAATAATCTGATTGGGAAGTATCAATACCATTGTACGGCATTGCTGTATCCCGAGCGCTTGTCGTATTTCAGGGCATCGGTGAGCGTGGAGGCATTACAACGGAATGTAAAGTTGTAACTTGCATAAGGAGCCAACACAAGCGAGCAACTCATGTTGAAGCAGTGGAGGTCGCGCTGCAGAGAGGCCGTTGTCATGGAGACCTTGTGGTTGTCGAAGTCGTAACCCGAGGAGAAGCTGATGTTCCAACCGTCCGAGATGCGCAAATTGCCGCTGACATTGAGCGTCTGGGTGAACTTGTAAGGATAGCGCATCGTCTTATAGTTGAACTTGTTGATATCGGTGCTTTCGCTCATCGTGATACCGTAGCCGAACGTGAGCGACCACGGCATAGAGAACGTCATGTAGCCGTCACCATCAGTGGTTGCCTTTCCGCCTTTGCCATCCTTTGCAGCGCCATTCTGCGCATCGATCATCGTGTCATCGACATTGCTGTTGATGTCAGTATCGATGCTCTCATCGTCCTTGTTCCTGTTGTTTCTCTTGTCTTTGCTGTCATCATCTTTCTCACCGCTGAAGAACTTCCTGATTTTCTCCGGTGTGAGCGTATAAGAGATGTTCTGCGACATACCCTGGAAGCGGCCGAACTTACCCATTCCCCAGTAGGTATGGTTGCCGACATACGGCGTGCCCTTCCCGTCGAGCTCATAAGCGTAAGATGCAAATACACCCGTCATATTGAACGTATAGTTCTTCCACCATTTGAGGCGGAGGTTGACGGTGAGGTCGCTCAACGGCTTCTCCCTGGCTGCCATATTGTAGGACATCGACCAACCGAGCTGGTCAATGAGACTGATTTTCCTGAAGCCGGTAGAGTCCTTGTCGCTCTTGACTTTCATCTCGATATTGTTGTCGAAACTCCATGAGATGCTCCCCGTGCGTCCCTTGCCGGGAACGCCGTAAAGCGCGTCCTTATAAGGTGAATACTGAACCAACGACACGTTGCCGTCGGCATCGGTCTTCTGATAGGTCCGATAGTAACCGTAGCGCGATGCGCCGAAGTCAGGAGCATAGCTAAAGCTTACTGTCGGGGTGATGACATGCCGTATGGCCTGAATCTTATCGCCGAAAATCCTATGGTTGGGTATCCAGAAACCATAGAGCTTCGTCGATGCAGACATGGAGAGGTTCCAGTTGTAGACATTGTGGAAACCGTAGGTGGTGTCCGACACCTCCTTCTGTGTGGCTTGGTTCCATGACTTCGTAACTTTATTGGTGTACATACGGTCGGTAAAGTTGAACGACGGTGTCAGGTTGATATAATTGAATAAGGTGAAGCTCGCACTGACAGGAATATTATGCTGGAAACCGTTGCGCCAGTCCTTGATCAGGCTGGAGTGCATGATCTTGTCCTCTTTAGTGTTGATAGAGTTGGAAAATTGTCCTGTATAGCTCATGGCTATCTTTTCATACCATCGTTCGTCGCCCGCCTGATGTTTCCTACGGAACGGATAGAAGCGGGAGATACTGATATTAAGGTCGGGCAAGGTCATGGCGATCGTTGAGTCCCGCATGTTCTGACTGAGGTTCGCTGTCGAACTGATCGTCATGCCGATACTCGGCTGGGCGCCCAGCCCGTTCCCATGGCTGGCCGGCGCGCAGACGTGGTCGGAGCATTTCTCCGAATTCTTCGGCCATATCGTGTGGATGTGGTCCATCGAGATCGTGCGCCACGACCTGCGGGGCCGTATCACGCACGAACCCTCCGCCGAGATCGACATGTCGAGCTGAGGTTGACGGCGCCACCGTCAACCTCGGAGAAGAATGTCGACCTCAGTGACG
>CALJCU010000400.1 GCA_938023885.1 uncultured Prevotella sp.
TGGCATAAACTCATAGCGGAGATGGAGAAGGATTATGACGTGACGGTACTCACGCAGAACGTCGACAACCTCCATGAGAAAGCGGGCTCTTCGAAGGTCATCCATCTGCATGGTGAACTGACGAAGGTATGCTCGAGCATCGACCCATACGATCCCCGTTATATCCAGAAGCTGACCCCTGAGAACAGTGATGTAAAGCCTGGCACAAAAGCAGGTGACGGATCGTTGCTCCGTCCTTTTATCGTGTTCTTCGGAGAGAGCGTTCCTATGCTTGAGCCTGCAGCCAAAGAGGCTTCGGAAGCAGATATCTTCGTGATTATCGGTACCTCACTCGTAGTTTATCCTGCTGCGGGTCTCGTACAGTTCGTACCGAAAGGTGCGCCTATCTACCTTATCGATCCTAACCCGGTGAATGCGGGCGGCAATGTGATTCAGATACAGAAGGGCGCTTCGGAAGGTATGAAGGAACTGCTAAAGCGAATTTAATGGTAACATTGTACTCTAATTTTTAAACTCTAAATAATATAATGGACACATTCTCAAAGAATTTCTCTCTTGAGGGTAAGGTAGCCCTCGTCACGGGTGCCGCTTATGGCATCGGTTTCGCTATCGCCGAGGCTTTCGCCAAGGCTGGTGCTAAGATTGCATTCAACTGTCGTGGTCAGAAGCATCTTGACCAGGCACTTGCTGATTACAAGGCTAAGGGCATTGATGCCAAGGGTTATATCGCTGATGTCACCGACGAGGAGCAGGTGAAGAAACTCGTGGCTGATATCGACAGCGAACTTGGTACTATTGATATTCTCGTAAACAATGCCGGTATCATCAAGCGTATCCCGATGGAGGAGATGAGTGTGGATGATTTCCGTCAGGTCATCGACATCGATCTCAATGCTCCGTTCATCGTCAGTAAGGCTGTTATCCCGGGCATGAAGAAGAAAGGTCACGGTAAGATCATCAATATCTGCTCAATGATGAGCGAGCTGGGCCGTGAGACTGTGTCGGCTTATGCTGCAGCTAAAGGCGGTCTGAAGATGCTGACAAAAAATATCTGCTCTGAGTTTGGCGAATATAACATCCAGTGCAATGGTATTGGCCCGGGTTATATCGCTACTCCGCAGACGGCACCGCTTCGTGAGCGTCAGCCTGACGGCAGTCGTCATCCGTTCGACAGCTTCATCGTGAGTAAGACACCGGCAGGTCGCTGGGGCACGCCTGAGGATTTGATGGGTCCTGCTGTTTTCCTCGCTTCGGAGGCAAGCGATTTCATCAATGGGCATATACTTTACGTAGATGGCGGCATCCTTGCTTATATCGGCAAGCAACCGAAGTAATCTCGTTTGATGATTGATTCTTTTAGTGTGCCTCGAGCCAGTTGTCACCCCATCCCAGGTCAGCTGTAAGAGGCACTTTTAGTTTGGCTGCACCCTGCATCTCCTCCCTTACTATTTTCTCTACAGTATCAACCTCTTGCGGGTAGACGGAGAAGTTCAATTCGTCGTGAACCTGGAGAATCATTTTTGAACGTAATCCTTCGGCCTTGAAGCGTTTCCAGATTTTGATCATAGCTATCTTGATGATGTCGGCTTCAGAGCCTTGTATCGGGGCGTTGATGGCGTTTCTCTCAGCAAATCCACGTACCGTCCCGTTGCGTGAATTGATATCTGGCAGATAACGTCTGCGCCCGAACATTGTCTCGGCAAAGCCTTTTGTGCGAGCTTCTTCTTTTGCCTTCTCCATATAGGCTTGTACCTTGGGGAAGGTCCTGAAGTAATCGACGATAAGCTGACGGGCTTCTCCGTTGGATATCCCCATGCGCTGGGCCAGTCCGAAAGCTGTGATGCCATAGATGATTCCGAAGTTAGCTTGCTTGGCTTTCTTACGCTGGGCATCGCTTACTTCCTTCATTGATTCTTTCCATATCTTCGCAGCCGTGGCACGGTGGATGTCGAATCCCTCACAGAACGCTTCAATCATGTTCTCATCGCCGGAAAGGTGTGCCATGATGCGGAGCTCTATCTGTGAGTAGTCGGCAGAGAACCATTTACAGCCTTCATCGGGGATGAAACACTTTCTTATCTCCTTGCCGTCATCGTCACGGATGGGGATGTTCTGCAGGTTGGGATCACTGGAAGAGAGACGGCCTGTAGCTGTGATAGCCTGGTTGAAGGACGTATGGATATGCCCGTCTTTCTTATCAATCAATTTTGGCAATGCTTCAACGTAGGTGCCTAAGAGTTTCTTCATGCCACGATAGTTGAGTATGTCGTCCACGACAGGCGCTTTTCCCCGTAACTGTTGAAGAACATCCTCGGAGGTGACATACTGGCCTGTTCTTGTCTTTTTAGGCTTCTCTACGAGTTGCATCTTGCCGAAGAGGATTTCGCCGACCTGTCGCGGTGAAGAGATGTTGAACTTTTCCCCTGCTTCCTTGAAGGCATGTTGCTCATAGGCATTCATACGGTCGGCGAACTCTTTCTGAGTCTGCTTCAACTGGTCTGTGTCGAGTCTTACACCATTGATTTCCATGTCGGCGAGCAACCTGACGAGTG
>CALJCU010000401.1 GCA_938023885.1 uncultured Prevotella sp.
ACACGTTCCAGGCATTGTCCTATCTGATAGAGATCTACTGGGAGGAGGAGCCGGAGGATGACTTCCTCGACTTTTCCCTTTACATGCTCCTCTTCGTTAAGTTCCTCTCGGGGCCTATCGAGCGTGCCTTCGACCTCATCCCACAGTTGAAGAAGCCACATGTCTTCGACTATACGCTCGTGACACGTGGCTTGAAACTCATAGCTTGGGGTCTGTTCATGAAAGTGGTCATCGCCGATCGTATCTCCCCGTCTCTCGACTGTGTGCTCGACCATGTACAGCAGTCGACAGGAATGCAGATTCTCTGTGCCACGATACTCTACCCCATTCAGCTCTATGCCGACTTTGCAGGATATACCTGCATGGCGTTAGGCTTCGGCAGGATGCTCGGCTTCCGTCTTCAGCCCAACTTCGACCGTCCTTTCATCTCAAAGTCAACAGGCGAGTTGTGGCGTCGCTGGCACCAGTCGCTCTCCTTTTGGGTGCGCGACTATATCTTCACTCCGCTCAACGCATCGCTGCGCGAATGGGGGCGCCGGGGTGTCGTCATCTCCGTGCTCGTGACCTTCGTCGTCATCGGCGTGTGGCACGGTGCCGGATGGACCTTTGTCTTCTATGGACTCTTTCAGGGTATACTCATCATCATTGAGACCTTGCTCGGGAAGAAGCGCGAGAAGATATATGGCATCTTCGGAAAGAGAATAGGCAATGCGCTGATGATGATTCGTACTTACATCTTCTTTGCCTTGTCATTACTCCTCTTCCGCATCTCGCGCTTGACAGATGTCTTCTACGCTTACCGTCATATGTTCGATGGCTTTCAGACATCCATCAAAGAACTGCGACTCGGCATGGAAGACTTCTATTGGATTGTCTTTGGCATCGCCGTGCTCATTCTCTTCACCGTAGAATATTTCAACGGCAAGCGCAACCTCATCAAGGCATCGGAAAGTCTTTCTACTCCCCTACGCTGGATTCTTTATTTCGTCATTGTGTTCGTCATCATCTTCTATGGTGCCTTTGGCGTAGAGAACTTTATCTATATTCAATTCTAACAATATATCCCGACAGCGATCTCTATGAATAATTCGAAACACTTATCGGCATTCTATATCCGTTGTGTCATCCTGCTCTCGCCTCTGATAGCACTACTTGCTTTCTATCTTATCAAAGACCCATTCATGGTCATCCATCCCAAGGTGACCGACTACGACAAGAGCCATATCATGCAAAACGAAGGTGTCATCGGATGGGAGAAATTGAAAGCCTTCAATCCGACAAAGCATTACGATGCTTTCATCATGGGCAATTCATGCACCAAGTCGTTTCCGTGCGAAGACTGGAACAGATACATTCATGGCCGGCCTTTCCGTTTCTTCTCCAACGCTGAGGACATAGGAGAGTTCCAGCAGATGCTGACGGCATTGGGCAAGATAAAAAGCCGGAAAATCAATCATCTGCTTGTCGTCGTGGACCGAAGTTTCTTCGAAACAGCAGATCCGCGCCGCGGCATGATTCATATTATGCCGCCTGACGTGTCGGGATGTAGTTGGATGAACTTTCAGATGCAGTTCTTCCAGGGGTTCATGTCCCCCAAGTTTCTCTTTCCTTATATGTACTACCTCCTGACAGGAACAATCAGCAATTCAGGGAAAGCCGTCATCGCTAAATATGTACCCACACGCACACTCTACACCAACGATGCTGTCTTATGGCAAGAGTTAGACATCAAAAAATACGGTGAGAACAATTGGAAAGAACTTGATAAAAACGGGAAATACACGGACAAAGACTGGGTAATGAACATGAAAAGCGCCAAGCCTCATGAAGGACCGCCCGACATCGGCAGTCAGCAACGTGAGGCTCTACTAAGCATCCGGACGTTCTGCAGGGCACATCACACGGATATTCAATGGGTGATAAGCCCCAACTCACAAAAGGAACAGATGAATGCTCATGATATGGAAGTGCTGAGAAATATCTTCGGCAACGCTCATGTACACGATTATTCCGCTTGCCGTCGCTTCTACGATTATCATTATTTCTATGATGCAGCCCATTACCGCAGGTATGTAGGCAACAGTATCCTCAAAGACATCTATGCCCGATAATGCTATAACATCACTGAACATTTGTCTACGAAAGAACAAAGAGCATGGAAATAGTGGAATAGGAAGGGGCAAAAAATCCAGTTGAGAGGGTACAAGGATATACGTAATCGGCGAAGCCGGTTTTCGGGTTCTCTGTGTCTTTCGTAGACCATTTTCATGTCTTTCGTGTTCTTCGTGAACTCATCCCCACTCTTCCTCTGCGATCTCCCTTACGAGGTCGACCTTCGCCCATTGCTCCTCTTCCGTGAGCTTGTTGCCAATCTCGCAAGAGGCGAAGCCACACTGCGGACTGAGGCAGAACTGTCCGAAGGGGAAGAACTCGGAGGCTTTGCGGATGCGCTGCTTGATGGCCTCCTTATCCTCTAAGACCGGCGACTTCGTGGTGATGAGTCCGAGTACGATTTTCTTGTCTTTCGGCACATAGCGGAGGGGCTCGAAACCA
>CALJCU010000402.1 GCA_938023885.1 uncultured Prevotella sp.
ACGTTCGTGCAGCTGTGGGTCAAGCGAACGGAGATACGTGAGGCGGCAAAGATCCGCCACCTGCTTATTGTGATGGCACATAACAAGCTTATCAATGCCATGCGCCACACGGCTTCCTCTCCCGATTACGAATGTTTTGTAGACTATAACAATCAGCTTGCTTCTCCCGCCGAGGGCGATCTCCAGTTGGAATATGAGGAGTTCTTAGTCCGTCTTCGCCAAGCGCTCGATGAGCTGCCGGCTACACAGCGTCAGGTCGTCGAGCTGTCGCGCCTGAAGGGAATGCACAACGACGAGATAGCACGGACTATCGGACGGAGCGAACAGACCGTAAGGAATCAGTTGTCGCTTGCCTTGAAGACCTTGCGGAAAAGGCTTGCCGGGCATGTGCCATTGGCGTTCTTAGCCTTGCTTTTAGGCTAATTAACAACAATCATCGGTACATACCTTCTTACCATTTGTCTATTAATAACAAAAACAAGTATCTTTTCCATGGATTATTCTTCAGATAACAAAACGTCAGATTATTATAACGCAGATTATAGTAACACATTATTATATAAGTATCTCCACGATACGCTCACTCCCGAGGAACTGCGTAGCTTTCGTGGTTGGCTTCAGGATGCTCCTCAGGACAAGGTGGCTGCAGCCCTCGACAATGCTTGGGACGAAAAAGCAGCGGGGGCTTGTGCAGACTCACAGCGCGAGGCCAGGATTAAATCGCGTATCGATGGATTGATAGATACCTTGGAAGCGCCTCAGCAGGACGAGTCAGCCGCTACCGTCTCTTTGTCAGAGCGTTTGATGCCTGTCCTCCGCCATACTTTGCGTTATGCAGCTATTTTGCTTGTGCCTGTCTTGGCTTTCACAACCTGGCATTTCTATTCTTTATCGCACCGTCCGACCTTAGGTATGATGACGGTAGAGGCACCGGCAGGCTCTCTTGCCTCAGCCACTCTTCCCGATGGCTCTGAGGTGATTTTGAATCACGACTCGCGCCTCACCTATGACGCTTCTGCTTTTAACGGATGGAGCCGTGATGTGGCACTCTCGGGTGAGGCAACCTTTGAAGTGGCTCACAACAAAGCGATACCCTTCAATGTCAAGGCTGGTGCACTCACCATCCATGTCACCGGTACCCAATTCAATGTCTTAGCCCGTCGTGAAGCGGCTACAACAGAAGTGGCGCTGCTGGAAGGACGCATAGAACTGACTTCTGAGAGAGACGCCGACAGTAAGGTGGTGCTCAGTCCGGGACAAAAAGCGGTCTTTGACCGGCGTTCAGGGCGTATCAGTGTGGGTCGTTCGACGGATGTGGCAGCAAGCACGCAGTGGCAGAGGCATGAGATGAAGTTTACCGATGTGCCCCTTTCTTATGTCGCCTCTCGCCTTGCAGAGGAGTATGGTGTGAGAGTCATCTTGATAGGAACTTCTTCTTCCC
>CALJCU010000403.1 GCA_938023885.1 uncultured Prevotella sp.
CAGCCTCGTAACTCAACACATTATTATTATATTTAGAATAGTTCTCTCGACTGAAAGGGAAGCTTGTGTTCTTCTCAGCTTTCGTAGTCATAGTTATTCCCGCGAAGAACACAGTGATAAACAGCAGGACACTCTGCCGGTATGGATGCTGCTTCATCAGCAGTTCGAGTACCAGACAGAGCATCATGATTGCGAGCCAGAGCCATACCGACCACGACGGCAGGGTAGGGAACCCTCCCGTGATGCCGTCTCCCGCAACGATTCCCAACATCAGTGCCACGGCTACGCGCAGCAGCGGTTGCGTTTGCAGATAGTCGGTGAAGGTCATTTCGTTGCAAACTTACATAAAATGTTTCGGATTTTACACCGGTTGGATAAAAAAGTAGAGGCCGCGAAAAGATGACATTCAAGACAAGGTGTCAGTGTGTATGCATTTCCCCTTGCCGCCATGTGAGACAGGGGCATCTGTGTGTGCCAGTTCTCTCTCGTTACGGATTTCCATACGGAAACCACCGATGTTCTTAATAGTGATACTCATATATCTCGTCTATCATAGGATATTTTCTGTTCCTGTTTTTACAAAGATAGCGCTTTTCTCTCATTCGCCGTCTTTAGTCATTAGTTTTATAGATATTATTAACAGTAAAGCCGTATAGTCGGAGACCACCATGCCATCGAAACCAAGATAGCCACGTAGAATGCCGGTAAGAATCTCGCCGTTGGCAGCACAGTTGGTGCCAGGCACCTGATGGTAACCTGGTATGAGCGCCTTGCTGCCTGCTGTTCTGTATTCATTGTCTTGTTGTTTTTCATGGCGATTTCGGTGAGATGGCCGGGTGGCCATCGCTGTCTTAGAATCCGCCGAAGCCTCCACCGCGTGGGGGCCGGCCTCCACCGGGGCCACCCATTGGCGGGCGTCTGCCTCTGCCCGGGCCTCCATTGAAGGAGCCGGGACCGTGGTTCTTGCCGCCGAAGGCGTTGAAGCGGAAGTTGACATGCAGCATGACATAGCTGTTGATGGAGTTGTACTCCGTATCGGAACGCATCGAGGAGGTGATAGTGCGACTGAGGTTGCTTTGCTGATGGAGCAGATCGTAGAACTGGAGCATGACAGTGAGGGACCTTCCCTTGAGAAAGCTCTGTGAGAGCTGCACGTTCCATACAAGCTCATTCGTGTTGAGTGAGTTGTCGGAGTAGCCGCGACGGGAGTTCATGTTGAGGTCTGTGGAGAGCCCGGTGCCCCAGGGCGCTGTGAGGTTGATGCTTCCGCCGTAACTGTACTGCCAGATATTGGAGTTGGACGCAGGCTGCAGCTTGTTGTTTGAGTGGCGATAGCTGAGGGCACCGTTGAGCTCCACCTCCAGCCAGTCGTTACGGTAGCTGCCTGCGAGGCGGTCGCTGACGGTCATGTCGCGTGTCGTGTTCTTCAAAGAGTTGGCATTACGTGAAAGCGAGACATAGCCCACGTTGTTGGCATAGTTGAAGTTGGCGAACGTGTTGATGTTCCAGTATCCGGCAGAGTCGAGTGGCGTATTGAACATGAATGCGGAGTTCACGTTCCAGTTGCCGTTGATATTCTCCGGCCGTGTGAGTCTTCCTCCGGTCTTCTCATTATAGGTCACCCTGTTGCTGATACTGTTCTGCGTGTTGTTGTAGTCGATAAACGTCATCAGCGATTGTCTGGTCTTTTCAGAGTAGGTATTGTAGAAGAGTCGGAAGTTCTGATTGAACGACGACTTCAGTCCCGGGTTACCCGTAGAGATATTAAGCGGGTCGGAGTCGTCGTAGATGTCGAGCAGCTGCGTG
>CALJCU010000404.1 GCA_938023885.1 uncultured Prevotella sp.
CTACTTGTCCATCCCGAATCCCGACTATCTTCGTCGTGGAAATACCAACATCAATACCTATTGCTATTTTCATGAAAAATTATATTATTCAGAATAAATGCTCTAACTGATCGATGATATCCTCGGCAACCTTCGCCTTCGGTTTCTTGGGATAATCAATGCGACCTGCAGATGAGATGATAGCAATCTGGTTATTGTCACTCCGAAAGGTTGTGCCGGGGATGCGTGTAGAGTTGAGCACTATGAAATCGGCATTTTTCTTCTTCAACTTCGCCTCTGCGTGTTGTTCCTCGTCATGGGTCTCAAGCGCAAAGCAGACGAGCCGCTGGTTTTCTTTCTTCATTCTTCCTAATGAAGCCGCTATATCCTGTGTGGGTTGCAAGTCGACATGCAGTCTGTCTTTTCCACGGTTAATCTTCGTGTCAGCCACCTGAGAAGGTTTGAAGTCGGCAACAGCTGCGCAAAGAATGGCGGCATCACTCTGTGGAAATACTTTTGTTGCCGCCTTATACATCTCATCGCAACTCTCTACATCGACACGATGGATACCCGACGAGCATTTCAACGACACAGGGCCTGTGACCAACGTCACGTCAGCTCCGCGCCGATAACACTCCTCAGCCAAGGCAAACCCCATCTTACCAGAGGAGTAGTTTCCGATAAAACGCACGGGATCAATCTTCTCATAGGTAGGACCGGCCGTGATAAGTACATGCTTACCCGTCATAGGTCCCATCGGCTCAAGGGTACGGTCAAGCATCTCGATGATTCGTTCCGGCTCTTCCATACGGCCCTTGCCTTCAAGTCCCGAGGCTAGGAACCCGGTGCCCGGCTCAATGATATGATTGCCAAAGCTACGCAGCAGTTCAAGGTTATGTTGAGTGGAGGGGTGACGATACATATCCAGATCCATGGCGGGCGCGATAAACACTGGAGCCCTCATGGAGAGGTAAGTCGTGATAAGCATGTTATCGGCAATGCCATGGGCCATCTTCCCCAAACTGCTCGCCGTACAAGGAGCGATGAGCATAGCGTCAGCCCACAAACCGAGGTCGACATGCGAATGCCACGTACCATCACGCTGCGAGAAAAACTTACTGATAACAGGCTTATGGGTCAATGCACTCAGCGTGATAGGGGTGATAAACTCCTTGCCGGCGGGAGTGATGACAACTTGTACCTCAGCGCCGCGTTTGATAAGTCCACGGATGATGAGACAAGCTTTGTAGGCGGCGATGGAACCGGTGATTCCAAGGACAATTTTTTCCCCTTTAAGCATTTTATCAGCTATTTATCGGATATGTTTTCTTAATACGCTACAAAGTTACGAAATAATTATATAACTTTGCACATGATAACAACTAATAATCATGGGTTACTTAACGACAGACAAGAAAAAGATTACCACCAAGACCATTTTACAGATGAAAGCCACTGGCGAGAAGATTGCCCAGATGACAGCTTACGACTTCACGACAGCCAGCATTCTTGACTGTGCCGGCATCGACTCTATCCTTATCGGCGACTCAGCCTCCAACGTTATGGCAGGTAATGCCGATACGCTTTCTATCACACTCGAACAGATGATTTATCACGCCCGCAGTGTGGCGCGTGCGTGCAGTCATTGCCTCGTCGTGTGCGACATGCCGTTTGGATCTTATCAGGTCAGTAAGGAAGAGGGCGTACGTAATGCCATCCGTATCATGAAAGAGACAGGCGTGGATGCCGTAAAACTCGAAGGCGGTAGGCGTATCGCAGAGACAGTGAAAGCCATCGTTGAAGCGGGTATCCCTGTTGTAGGTCACTTAGGACTGACCCCTCAGAGCATTCATGAATTTGGCGGTTACGGACTGCGTGCCAAGGAGGAGAAAGAAGCACAACAACTGCTCGCCGACGCCTATGCCCTTGACAAAGCCGGATGCTTCGCTATAACATTGGAGAAAGTACCGGCAAAACTCGCTGCACAAGTGACAAAAGAAGTGAAAGCAGCTACGATAGGTATAGGAGCAGGTCCCGACACCGATGGTCAGGTATTGGTCTATGCTGATGCCTTAGGCATGACACAAGGGTTCAGGCCTAAGTTTCTCCGCCATTTCGCTGATGTATGCCAATGTATGACCGATGGCGTGCGGACCTACGTAAAAGCCGTCAAGACCTTCGACTTCCCCGATGCGGAAGAGAGCTACTGACCCCCCATAATAACATAAGGTCGAGCCTTGTGCCCGCCCCTGCAGTTATACTGATTCTCTAAAGTCTGTTTCCTTCTTTCGGAAAGACGATAGTGGGCTTAAAGGTCTTGGCCTCCTCAAAATCCATCAATGCATATGCAATGATGATGACGGTGTCTCCAATTTGCACCTTACGCGCTGCAGCGCCGTTGAGACAGATGCAGCCCGATCCCCGCTCACCTTTGATGATATAGGTCTCGAAGCGCTCACCATTATTGTTGTCGACTATCTGCACCTTCTCACCTGCAATCATACCGGCAGCATCCATCAGGTCTTCGTCAATGGTGATACTGCCTCTATACTGAAGGTTGGCATCGGTCACTGTGACACAGTGCAGCTTGCCCTTTAATACTTCAATTAACATTTTATTCTTTATATTTGATGTGGTCAATGAGACGGATAGGGGTATGTCCACAATAGACGGTGATACAGCCAACGACATAGTTGCTGTCATCCCAATCGTTTACATCCAGCAGCGTGTCACCATCGACAATCTCAAAATATTCAACCTCGAGTCCATCGACCGCATTGATGTCAGCCACAACTTTGTCATGGGTCTCTTTCACAGTGTGTGTCTTGGCAAAGTCTACACTCTCTTTCATTGCCTGATAGATACGCGGAGCGATGGCACGCTCTTCGGGAGTGAGGAGGGTGTTACGGGAACTCTTGGCGAGTCCGTCGGCATCACGAACGATGGGGCACTCGACGATATGTACAAGTTTATTGTAACCAATGTATTTTACGAGGCGCCTCACCACAGCAATCTGCTGCCAGTCCTTCTCTCCGAAATAAGCACGGTTAGGCTTAACGATGAAGAAGAGACGGCTCACGACCTGACACACGCCATTGAAATGGCCGGGGCGCTTGGCACCTTCCATCACGGTCGTCTGCGGCGGAAACTCAAAGTGACGGGTATCAGGTGTAGGATACATCTCTTCTGCCGATGGAGCGAAGACATACTGGGCACCACACTCCTCACAGAGCTTACAGTCGGCCTCGAGTGTACGCGGGTAGCGCTCCAAGTCATCTTTGTCGTTAAACTGTGTAGGATTGAGGAAAATAGACACAACTGTGGCGCCATTCTCTTTGACACTACGTTTGATAAGAGAGGCGTGCCCTTCATGAAGAGCTCCCATCGTAGGGACGAGACCTGTCTCTTTACCCTCTTTGCGAACAAGGAAAAGTTCGTTCTGAAGATCTACAATCTTTTTGAATACTTTCATTGTTTGTTTGTTTACCTCATGCAAAATTAGCAAATAATCCTTGGATTAGGGAAGGGATCCGCTACATTTTAGTCAGCCGTCTTCACTTTCTTGCATTTCCCCGAGTATTCCGTGATATCGATACGGATAATCTCCGTGCGATGGAAACTGGCGTGCGCATACTTGTCACCTATCTCTTTGTAGTCGGGCGACAGCTTATTGATGAGCAGGTGGAGGGCATCCATCCGCTCTTCTTCCGGCAGATGAATATGTGCCTCACCGAAAACTACAACGCTCTCATACTCCGTAGTGAAATTGTGCGGCAACAGATGGACACGTCCGATGGCGCACAACGACACTTTCGGGTTTTTCTCGATGACATGCAGTTTGCGGCCTTCCGGCGCACAGTGAATATAGATGCTGTTTTTCCCATCCCAGATGAAATTAACAGGGATCCCATAGGGCTGGTCACCGTCAGAGAGAGACAACACGCCATACTCGGCTGTCTTCAATATCTCTCTCGCGCGTTCTTCATCCATCAGTCGGTCCTGACGACGGACAGTGTCGTTGATATACTTCATTTACTTAATCTTTATTGTTCATAATCCGTCCGCAAAAATAATCAGATTAATCCGTAACGACAAATAATCTGAAAAAAATAATTGAGCCCTTAGGCATAGACAGAAAAGTTTTTGTAAATTTGCAGAGAGTGCACGCCTGTTTGAGCGGAAGCAGGAAGGGCTGCCGCACATTTTTCTTCCTCTGATGTTCCTTTCACAACATCGTCTTACAAATGACGGAAGATGAAACAGTACCATGCGGATAGTGCCCACGAATGGAACGGCCACCGCAAAACAAAACGATTAACACACACGATAATAATCACGATAATGATATATCCAAAGAACTTTGAAAAGAAGATAGGGTTCGACGAGATAAAGGACAAGCTGGGCACCGCCTGTCTCTCCACATTAGGCAAAGGCTTGGTAGATGCAATGTCTTTCTCCGATGATGCTGAACATATCAATATCTGGATGGAGGAACTGCGCGAGATGCGTCAGATAGGGGAGAGGGGGGATGACTTTCCTCTCACGGGTTTTTTCGACGTGCGCGGCAGCCTGAGACGCGTACGGCTACAGAACACATGGATGGAGGAGAGTGAGCTCTTCGACCTGCGCCGCTCGCTGAAGACCATCGATGACCTCGTGAAGTTCCTCTACCGTGGTGAGGAGCAGCCGGACCAAGACGACGGCAGTGATGTTGTACTGAAAAAATGGGATTATCCCGCTCTGCATAACCTCGCTGACGGCGTAGCCACGTTTCCTATCATCATCCGGCAGATAGACCAGATCATCGATAATCTCGGTCATGTCCGTGACAACGCTTCTCCGGAACTGTTGGGTATCCGCCGGGAGATGGCCCATACGGCAGGCTCCGTATCACGTATCCTCAACAACATCCTGCACTCCGCGCAGAGCGAGGGCATCGTGGACAAGGATGCTGCACCCGCAATGCGCGACGGGCGCCTCGTCATCCCCGTTGCCCCGGGACGGAAGCGAAAGATATCAGGCATCATACATGACGAGAGTGCCACGGGCCGCACCGTGTATATCGAGCCGACGGAAGTGGTGGAGGCCAACAACAAGATTCGGGAGCTTGAGGGTGAGGAGCGCAAGGAGATTATCCGAATCCTCACGAGGATGGCGGAGCGTATCCGCCCTCACGTGCGGGAGATGCTCGACTCCTACGAGTTTCTTGCACAAATCGACTATATCCAAGCCAAAGCCCGCCTTGCCAAAGACATGGATGCGTTTGAGCCAAAGGTGAAGGACTCGCCTTATATCGATTTTATCCGGGCACGCCATCCATTACTTGAGGAACATCTCAGGAAAGAGAACGGAAACGGCATAGTGCCGCTTGACATCATGCTGACACCTGAGAGGCATATTCTTGTCATCTCAGGACCTAACGCCGGTGGTAAATCTGTGTGTCTCAAGACCACCGGACTGCTGCAGTACATGCTGCAATGCGGCCTGAGCATCCCTGTAGACGGGCGAAGCAAATGCGGTGTCTTTGCAGATATCATGATTGACATCGGCGATGAACAGAGTCTTGAGAACGACCTTTCGACCTATTCGTCTCATCTTCTCAACATGAAGAGCATGATGAAGCAGGCCTCGAACAAGACACTGATTCTCATCGATGAGTTCGGTACGGGCACAGAGCCGCAGATCGGCGGCGCCATTGCTGAGAGCGTGCTTGACCAGTTCTGTAAGAAAGGGGCATGGGCGGTCATCACGACCCACTATCAGAACCTCAAACATTTTGCCGACTCTCACGATGGCGTTGCCAACGGCGCCATGCTCTACGATCGCCACGAGATGCGCCCGCTCTTCCAGTTGGCCATCGGCCGTCCAGGCAGTTCCTTTGCCATCGAGATAGCACGCAAGACAGGATTGCCCGAGCAAGTTATCCAACAAGCTTCAGAGATTGTAGGCTCCGACTATATCCAGAGCGACAAATACTTACAGGACATTGTCCGTGACAAGCGATACTGGGAGCAGAAACGACAGACGGTACATCAGAAGGAGAAAGAGCTTCAGGCCCGCATCGAACAATATGAGAAAGGCATCACGGACGTTGATGCCGAGCGCAAGGCCGTCCTCGCCAAGGCCAGGCAAGAGGCTGAGGAACTGCTGGCGGAGAGTAATAAACGCATTGAGAATGCCATTCGCGAGATTCGTGAGCAGCAGGCTGCCAAGGAGGAGACACGGAAGATTCGTGCCGGACTTGACACCTTCAGGCAGGAAGTGGAGGACGGCAACTGGAAAGACACTGCGAGGAACAGGCAGAAAGCCGGATTTCTCTCCGATGAGGACTTCCAGAAGAAAGTGGATCGGCTCAAGGCACGTAAGCAACGGCATGAAGACCGAAAGAAAAAGAAGAGGGCCGATGAGCAGCAGGCTGCTGCGGTGCTGCGCGATGTCACAGGCAAGGGAAAGACAGCCACTGACCGCCCTATCGTCGTGGGCGACACGGTACTGTTGAGAGGTTTGCGCTCACAGGGCTCCGTGGAGCGACTATCGGGTAAGACGGCAACAGTTCTCGTTGGCAGCATGCGGACAAAGGTCCCTGTCTCACGCCTTGAGCCCGTTACGAAGGAGCAGCAGGCCGCCAGGGCCCCTGCTGAGCCGAAGAGCAAGATGGATGCCCTCAAGGAAGGGCTACAGGCTTACCACGTGTCGCAAGTGACCCAGAGCACCATCGATGACCACCGTAAAGATTTCCATCCAGACCTCGACGTGAGAGGCATGCGAGGTGACGAGGCGCTACAGGCCGTGCGCTATTTCATCGACGACGCTGTACTGATGGGTGTGCAGCGAGTCCGCATTCTTCATGGCAAGGGTAACGGCATCCTGAGACAACTTATCCGTCAGTATCTCTCGGCAGAACCCACCGTGAGTCATTATCATGACGAAGATGTAAGGTTTGGAGGAGCAGGAATAACCGTTGTTGACTTCTAGTATCAGTGCAGTGGCCGATCCCGTACCGGGGTACTGCACCAGGTGATGCTATGGATACCGGAAACACCTTACTGCGACGTGCGACATTGCAACATTTGCACTGAGTAGAATTGAAAGAAAAAGTTAAAGAATGACATTTTTCCAGGGTGAATCGTTGCAAGTTCACAAAGTTCTTATTAACTTTAGGGCAAATTAAAACTGATTAACCCCGAGATTATGAAAACAACAACTATTGTCATGCTGGCTGTTGTCATCATCTGCCTGGTTTTAGTAGTTGCAAACCGCTACCATCACCGCCAGCATTACTTCAACACGGAAGACCTCCACCAAGTGGTCAAGAACATCCTTGGCCTTCAGCCCGATCACATCATGCCACGCGCCGATTTCACGAAAGCACTGCGCGACCACTACAACTGTGCCCATAAGGAGGCCCTGTGGCTCCTCGGACGTGCCAAGGAGAAAGGTTTCGTGAAATATGACGAGAAGTGGGTGGAAGAAAAATAATGGCACTTGGCCCGCAACGCCAACGTAGCCATTATCATCTGCCACCTGTCACCTTATTTGTTCAGTCCGCGGTTGTTGAGCGTAACGTTCAGCAGCTTCACGTATGTGCGGTACTGATCGTCATCGAGCACAGCGTGCATGTAGGAGAGGTTGTGTCTGATAGCCTTCTGATAGAGCCTGGCACGATCCTCGCCCTCAACGGCACCCGCCTTCTTCATGTCTTTCCTGAGGTCATCGCTGATGTTGTTCACGGCGTCAATCTCATCAGGGTCCAGACCCAGTGTACGGGCCAGTGCACCCACATTGATGTTCATCTCATATTTAGCCTGTTCAGCAGCGACAGCTGCGTTTGTCTTTGTCTCGCCCTCAGCGAAAGCCAGAGTCATAGTCATCAAAGCTGCGAGTGTGAATACAATCTTTTTCATCGTGTTATCCTTTCTTTTTAATGTTAAACCTAACGGACCTCGCTTGTCCATTGTTCTTGCTGTGAGGTTTCCTTTGGGTTGCCTCTGTTATCTTCTTGACACTGCAAAATTACATGGATTATCGGCTGCAAACAAACATTCCGTCATATTGTGCGCGGAAACAGTCATTATTTTGATGTTTATCAAGTCACTTGATATAAATCAGCGATACCCTTAATCAATACCTCAATATGGCGTCCCGACATTCCTCCATGAGCCACTTCGGCGTACTCGTAGCCCCGCAGATTCCTACGGTCTGCGCGCCCTTGAACCAGGAGCAGTCGATCTCTTCCTCGCGCTCGATGAGATGACTGTTGTCATTGACCTCCTTGCAGCGCGTGAAAAGGGCATGGCCGTTGCTGCTCTTGCGTCCGCTGACAAAAAGAATGACGTCGTGGTGAGCGGCAAACTCAGCGATGTGCGGCATGCGGTTGGCTACCTGGCGGCAGATGGTGTCATAGCTCTTGAAAGCGGCGGTGGGGGAGATGCTGTTTTGGATATAATCGACGATGCGCCGGTATTCGTCGAGGTTCTTCGTTGTCTGCGAATAGAGGTTGATGTCTTTAGAGAAGTCGAGTTTTCCTTTCACATCGTCAAGATTCTCCACGACGGTGGCCTCTCCATGAGTCTGGCCGACGAGGCCGAGCACTTCAGCATGTCCTTTCTTTCCGAAGATGACCGTCTGCGCTCCGGGACTGTCATTCCATTTGCGTTTGATGCGACTCTGCAGGGCGAGGACCACCGGACACGTGGCGTCGATAATCTCGATATTGTTCTGCCGGGCTATCCTGTAAGTCTCAGGCGGTTCGCCGTGGGCACGAAGCAGTACCTTGGCATTGTGCAGGTTGCGAAGCTGCTCGTGGCCGATGGTGATAAGGCCCTGCTCATGCAGCCGTTCCACCTCCATGCCGTTGTGGACGATGTCGCCCAGGCAATAGAGTCTGCTGCCCTTGGCAAGCTCTTCCTCAGCTTTGCGGATGGCGGTGGTGACGCCGAAGCAGAAGCCGCTGCCGTTGTCTATTTCTATCTTTAAGTTCATTTCAAATCCACATTGATCAATACTTTCGGCTGCGTCGGGTCGTTCGTGATCATCAGCACCTTGGGCACGGAGCGGGAGATACCGGTCATACTGCGGATAGCCGTGACCTTGAGTTTTGCTGTCCCACCAGCCTCAATATGCTGATTGTTGAGCGACACCTCCAGGCCAGTGCCGATGATCTGCAGCGAACGGATGACAAGAGGTGACTTTCCGATATTCGTAATCTCGAGTTCATCCTTCTTCCTCGGCTTTCCGTCAAACGGCCCGATATTTATGCGGCCCTTGGAAAGCCGGAGACGTGGCGCGGCGGCCAACTGCTTTTTGGTCTGCTGTTCAAAACTGGGGATAAGAATGATGTTGACATCCAGTTCTTTCTCAGGCGACACCTTGTCACCGGGGAACGCACCGAGATAGACACTCGTCCGTGTCAGTCCGAGATCCGCCAACTTTCTGGAATCAACTTGCAGAGAGACTGTAGCCGGACGGCCTGGAGCAATCCGTGCAGGTTTGACCTCGCCACGGAGATAAGGCGGAAGATGCATGAGTTGCGGCACCATCGTCTCATCACTGTTGTTCAGGATATGGACCTGCTGGACAGGCATGTCACCGCGGTTCACATTGTCAAACAACAGCTCGGTCTTGTCAGCGTGTATGTCGCCGAGCGTATAAGGATACTCGCCCTTGAAGTTGCTCTTCTTCTCCACGACCACACCTTTGAGCGTCAGCAGAAGAGGCTTGCCGGAGGCATTGCTGTAGAGGCCTATCTCCTTTTGGAAATGGCCCATCTGTCCGGCATCGTAGACAGCACTCACCGTGAAGGTCTTGCCTGGAGCAATGGCTGCGGAGGGATAAGAGGCAGTGGTGCAGCCACACGATGTCTTCACATCACTGATGAGCAGCGGTTTGTCACCACTGTTCTTCATCTTGAACTCCGCCTTGACGGGGTGTCTGAATACCACCTGCCCACAGTTGACTGTGTCGGAAGGCAGTGAGATGGCCTGGGCATGCATGAGTACCGGCATGAAAGCCACCGCAAACAATATTATCTTTCGCATTATTTCAAATATTCACTGTAAAACACCTTATTGCGACGTGCGACATTTACGGTTGCAATGGGGTCTGTTTTACGTTAATCACCTTTCCGCTCTCTCTTCCGCAATATTCCGGGGAATATGCGCACTGCACGGTGGCGATGCCCGATGTGTAATCACCCGTACGGTCCACATAATACTCGGTCTCAACGACGTGGCGGCCCTTGCTCAGATGATCGAAGAAATAGTTGGTCACATTGTCTTTCATCTCCAAATAATACCCCCACTGATAACCGCTCACCTGACTGACAGGCTCCAGGCATGCAGCACGCTTGTCCTCGACCTGCACGAAGTCATAGTCGCGGTCAGCATTCAGTGTGATATGTACTTTCACCTTATCGCCCACCTTCAGTGAGGACTTGTTGCTGCCTTTCGATGCAGAAGATGTGCTGATGAGCTCCCGCTTGATGGACAGTCCGGAAGCTGCCTTCTGTACCTTCGAAACCTGCTGCGTGAACTGCGCGTAGACAGCGCCCCACGAAGTGCCGTTGTTCTTCTTATTAATAAGGAGCGAATGAGCATCATTGCCATCGGCGGTCGTCTTGACATATCCAGGACCTGCGGTTGCTGCAGGCAAGATCAGTGCTTTACCGTCGAGACTCATCGTCACAGCCTCACCGTTCCCCGGCGTGTTCTCCAAGCGCTCACCGCCACCGCCGAGCATAAAGGCATACACGGCATTCACGGCATTGATGGATGTCGACCACGACGTCGTGCGCTTCTCATGGAGCAGCCACTGCTGCATCTGACGGATCGTCACGGTGTCTTTAGGCTCCAAGAGATGAAGCGCCTCAATGACGAAGGTCTCGGAAGGAATGCGGTAGTCGCACCAGGTGTATTGAGCTTTTGGTGTATCGAAATAGCGGCCTGCCTCGTCGCTGTAGACCGAATACTGACGGATGCTCTCAAGGTATTCCTTGGCATGACTCATCTTGCCATACTGCGCGAGAATCACAGCCGATCCCGCCTTGCCGTAGATGGTCAACTGTGTGGCTGACTTGTCGAGCAGGTTGACGAGATAATCCATATCTGCCGTGTGTCTGCGCCCTGCCAGTGCCGAGGCATAGAGCCAATGGCAAGCGGCCTCACCCGGCATGAGATTCTTATGACCTTTCTTTTCCAGTTTTTTCAACTCCACGACTTCCTCACTCATGCAGCCGTCGAGATAAGAGAATCCTTTGTTGATCATATCGTTGAGGTCAGCCTGCTTTCCGGCAATCTTATTGAGTCGCACGAGGGTCTCGACGATATTGACTGTCATATATTCGCTGCCTTCCATGCCTGGCCACCATGAGAAGGAGCCGACAGGCTTCTGCAGGGCACGGAGCTTCCTGATGAAGTCGGAACGACGGCAGGCGAGGGCATTGACATCGAAATAGCCGGCCAACTGCTGTTTGCGGTCAGTCTCATTCTCCGCATCAGCCATCCACGGCGTCTCATTGAGCAGCAGCGTCTTCAGTTCACTGTCCTTGGTGAGACTGCCCGTCAGTGAGGTCTCAGTGCCCTTCTCCTGCTTCCATTGCGCGATGGTCCTGGCGATGACAGGGGAAGAGGAGAGCACCTTCTGACCGATGACATTGGCATAGACAGCCGCAGCAAGTGAGGCTGCATCCTTGCTCAATGGGTTGGCGAGTGTCGGCATAGCCTGAAGCACAAGCCACGAGGGATTGGACGTATATTCAACCGTCAGCTTGCGGTTCTTACTGTCTGTGGGGAAAAGCTTAGCAATATCGAGCGTTTTTGTACCGGGCTGGTGCTGATAGAAAGGCAGTGTTGTTGTGACAAACTCGCGGTCGGGAAGGAGCGGGAGCCAGTTCTGCTCGCCGTCGCTGAATCCGCTGCCCTCTGCCGTGATGCGTGCGGCAAGCAGTGTCTTGTCGCCGGCAAGCCTCAGCAGTTCGGCTGCATCAACATTAAAGGAAGCGGTCGTGGAACCGTTGGCTGCGAGCGAGAACGGAGCCGACTGCTCCTTGAGGACCTTGCCCGACCCTGACTCCACAATCTGCAGGCGGGCCGTACCGTTCACAGCCTTGTCGGAGGTATTGAAGATGCGCGCGGAGATCCGGCCTTTGTCGCCTTCGCGGAGGAAGCGCGGCATGTTAGGCTGTACCATGACAGTCTTGGAAGCGACCGCCCCGGCATCCAGGATGTTGTAATTCATTACCTTGTCGTGGGCCAGTCCGATGAACCTCCACGTCGTGACACTCTCGGGAAGGGTGAACGAGATGTTCACGCATCCAGTCTTATCCGTGGAGAGGGAGGGGTAGAAGAAGGCTGTCTCCGCATGATTCTCACGGAGCTGAACATCTGACTGCTCAGAGGAAGAGGCGGGCTTAGAGATCATTTTTAACTCATCCTCTTCCAAGACCTCATCCCTTATATTTCCATCGTCAAGTGCATCGGCACTTGCTTTCGACATCTGCATCATCACGGGAGCAGTAGCGCACCTCATACCGCCTCTGACCCTAATGTTTCGATCTGAATAGTACCAATTGAACAGTGAGGAATCAAAACGAGTGAACGACAAATTTTTGCGACTCAAACTGCTGAATGTCTGACTGCCTGAGAGCCAGGCTGCGCGAGGATCCGGACCACTCCATGAGACATTGGGCGTGGAGAAATGGAAATCGTTGTCTAAACTCCAGCCATGCGGAATGATGGCATCGAGACTCTTGTCGTACATCGTCGCCATGAGCTGCGCCTGATCCGGTTTCCCCAGCGGCGAGAGGATGCGGAGCGTCCACGTCTCTTTCTGACCGGGTACGAGCTTGTCGCGGAACGTCTTCCACTCCGTGCGCAGCCGGGTGTCGGGAACGGGGCGGTCAATCTGCACATGATGCGTGCAGAGGTTGCCGTCAACGACCCATGCCGCGGTAACCGTGATGCCGTCGCCCATCGATGAATCGTATTTGAAAGCACGCGTGAAGACACTGTTATCGATCGTCTTCGTTCCGCTCTCCAGCTCCTTATTGGCAGAGAAGATGGAATAATAGAGCTGCGTGCCTTTGTCTGAGGCTCCTACCTGAATATAGAGAGGGGAGCCGTCAGAAGGGAACTGCATAGCTGAGATATAGAACCAGTCGTGTGTCTTTGTGGCCGGATGTTTGTCCTGCAAGGTAAACACCACGATGTTTTTCTTCAAGGTATCGTTACCGCAGACGGCTTCGAGATAATGTCCGCCCGAAGCTAACTTCTCCGTGAGAGCAATTGCGGTATTGGCTTTTGCCAGTTTCCACGCTCCATGGTCGAAACGGTACTTTATGTTGTCTTCGACCTCTTCGCCTAGAAGATTCTTATAGGAGAAAGTCACGCTGCGCAGACTGCCGCGTAAAGATTTGTCGGGCAGATTGCTCGTGAGCATCGCCGTACAGTTGCTCAACGGCAGCGAGATCTGACCCTCATGGGATTCACCCGCCATATCTGTTACTTCCGCATCGATGTCAAAATCATAATAAACCGAGCCGTTGATTCTCAATCCTTCGGGATAATTCATTGGCACACGCACCTTGAAAGAGCCGTCATCGGCTGTCGATACCGTACCTTGTGCAATCTTCTCCGGATCGTTGCGGCCCCACCAGAACCAGCGGAGACCTTCGTAGCGGGTGACAGTATATTTCACCTTAGCATTCTGCACGGGCACCCCCGCATAGGTTGTTGCCACACCACGGAGACTGACGGTGTCGCCAGGTTGATACGTACCTTTATATTTGTCGAACGTCACCTGGAACGTGGGACGCTTGTATTCCTGAACATCAAAGCTTGTCGTAGTACCACGCTCATTGCCCGACGACCGCACATCCACCTGGAAACTTCCTGTCAGACCTTGTACAGGAAGTGTGAAGTCTACGGAAGCCGTACCAAAGTCGTCAGTCGTAGCCTTTTTCCTCGTCACTTCCTTGGAGTTGGCATCTAAGAGCGTAAAACACAACGGCTTATTCTCCACCACCTTCGAGGATAATGTCTTCTTGTCGGCATTCCACACCACGGCAGCCACATGGACGGTCTGGCCCGGACGATAAACAGAGCGGTCAGTGTAGGCCGCAATGCAGTTGGGGTCGTCGGAACCGGCCCAATAACTGTAATAATCGTCCAGCGAGGTTTCTGCACTGGCCTTGTCTGCAGCCGTATAGGCATAGATGAGATTAGGTCGTTTGTCTTTATAAGTGAGGACCGCTTCACCGTTCTTGTCCGCCGTGAGGGTAGTCTTCACTTTTTTCGACTTCTCGTCATAATAACGGGTAGTAAGTTCTATCGTCGCACCTTCCAACGGAGCGCCGGTGGTGGCATTGACAGCAGCAAAGCGGATCTTCTTGTCCGGCAAGGCCTCATGGATGACGAAGACATTGCTCACGCGGAGCAACACGCGGCGCGGAGCAATCTCAGCATTGTCAGTCTTTGCCTCGACGAGATAGACACCGACGGGAAGACCCTTGACAAGGAGTGTGTCTGAAATCTCCTCCCAGGGCTCCTTGCCTGCATAGTTGGCTGAATAGGTCGCTACGGGGCTGCTGTCCATGTGACGCTTCAACTGTGCATACTGGGCGCTGATAGAGGGGTCGAGGTCGGTATTGCCATTGACCTTGACCTTGTAGATGTTGACCGTCAGTGCACTAAGATTGCGAATTGACCGAATCTTGAACGTTATATCCTTGTCCGGCAGTGCGATGTGGTCTAAAACTAGATTATACGAAGGCTGCTCAAGGAGCCTCAGCGAGTTGCGCAGACTGTTGGCGCGCTTCCACAACCCCCATTTGTTCAAAGCCCCATTGATGAATGCCACTTGCTTCTCCGCTGTTGCGCCTTCGTTTTTCATTGCCTGGAGGCGGAGGATGGCGAGCTCACAAGCCACGGGCAGGTCGCCATAAGTCTTGAGCAGAGAGTCAATCTCAGTAGTATTCAGTGGATGACCATTCCGTGCCTGTTTCTGAAGCGCCAGTACGGTGGCATAGCAAGCAGCCGCACGGTTGCCCTGCTTTGTATAATAGTCACGCAGAGCATCGTAACGTCCGGTCTCCATGCCGATGACGTGCAGCAGGTCGTTATTGAAGATATCACTGTCCTCACCTTTGAGCATCGCAGGCTCATAACCATTGCATTTATGGGAAGCGAGAAAGGTAGGGTCTTCTATAGCCTTGTTGAACCAGATCGTATCAGCATCTTCCTCATCCTCGGAAAGCGGGGAGCCATTCTGCTGAACCAGTTTGCCGATCGCCGTGGCATAGACCGCCTTGAGAGCCGGGTCGCTGACGCGGTTGCAGGTCTGCTCCACCCGGGCCAGTGCCGGCTTGAGGGAGTCACTGGAGATGGAGGTCAGCACGGCACCCTCTCTCAACTGTGCCTTGATCAGTTGACCATATTGCCTCTCCTTTGTTGCCTTGGCGGCAATCTGCCTGATGACCGCAAGCTGCGACTTCGGCAGGTCTTTCTTCGCGGCCTCGTCCACCTTCTGCCACAGTTGGCCGTACGACTGTGCCGACGCAGCGAGCGAAATCATGAAGATGAGAATAGTGAATATGATTTTCATGGCTTGATTATTTACCACAAAGGTAAGAAAAAAATATGATAGCCGCAACAAAATGACCTGTATAAAAAATCTGCCAGGCGTTAAAGTCCTGTATCATACAGTGTTGCAATTTTCAAGCATATCCTGGTCCCCCTCCAAATGTCGCAACGTCGCACGTTCCTGTTACCCACGCAAATCAGATGATCTTCAAAAACCCCACATTTCATCAGAGTTTTTGTAACTCCAGGGCGGCCCTTCCCGGCTCATGCGCCAGATCCCCCGTATCATGCAAATGATGATCCGGGATTATGGCGGCAGG
>CALJCU010000405.1 GCA_938023885.1 uncultured Prevotella sp.
TGCGTCTCTCGCCCGGCAGTAGGTGGAAATAGTTATCCTCGTACACGACGGGAAGTATCTGCTCACCGCTGCCGTCGAGCAGGTTCAGCCTAACCATGTATGCAGGAGCGTCGGCAGGAGCGTCGATTGTCACTGTCATATTGCCGTTGCCGACAAGCACCGTAGGATTGAGAGTGACAGGATCGACAGTGCCGAGAGTGGAAGCATCAAGCAGCTATGTGTTCTCTGACAGTACGTTCTTCTTCTCAATAAGGCGCATACGAAGCAGGGCGACGCCGTCGGTATCGACAGCATTCAGGTCGAGCGTCGCATCGTTAAGGGCGTCGACTTTCTCGACGGTCCTCTTCAACAGACCGCCGTTGATGTCGTATGCGCACACCTCTGCCTTGAGTCTACGGCGGTCGCCAATACCGAGGTTCACCACCTCGGGACGCGACGTGGAGGCGTTATACTGTATGTGTAGCAGTTCGCACGCCTTCTTGCAAGCGAAGTAAGCCGCCGTTGGCTCGAAATAATAGTCGTAGCACTGCCATGTCATCGATGGCCAGCAGGCATGACTCATCCAGATGAGCAGTCCCTGACGGTAGATATTCTGCGACTCAAACATGGCGCGATAGCCGTCGTAATTGACAAACTGCGCCAGCGATGTGAACTTCTCTGCCGAGTCAACAGTGCCGTAGCGTGCGACAAGTTCATTGAATGTTGCGCCACGCTGCGCACCTGCCATAGTGTAGTCGTGCTGTCCCCAGAAGTCGTTTTGCTGCCACAGATGCTCTGTACGGAACGTGCGCTTCAGCCCTTCGTAGGTCATCATGTTAGGCATACCGCGCTCAGTGTGGAACTTGCCCGTCTGTTTCTCGAAATATTCCTTTGCCGGAATAACCCAATACGGACCGTGACCGCTCACGCCGTCGTCAGCCGATGACGGGATATAACAGAGGTCGGAATGTTGCTCGGCGACGATTTTCTTCAGTGTAGCGTTAAGTGTAGCCGGAGGATAACCCTCGTTGCGTCCGCAATAGATAACGACGGAAGCATGACGGCGGATGCGATGCACGTAGTCCTTTGCGTTTCTGACGAACATAGCCTCATCGGCGGGGTCGGGACCGTCAGACGGATTGGCAAGCCAGAAGTCCTGCCACACCATGATGCCATACCTGTCGCATGCATCGTAGAACTCATCATCACCAATCTGCCCTACCCAGTTGCGGATCATGTTCATATTCATTTCACGATGTTAGCGCACGTCAGCGTCATATTCGCGTCCACGGTAACGGAGGTTTGTCTCGGAGAAGCCCCAGTTGCCCCCCAGCGGATCGATGCGCACACCATTGACAAAAAGGTGCAGGCGCTTGCCGTCACCGTCGGGCGAAGGCACGAGCGCAGAGCCCATCTGCCGCAGTCCGGCTTTATAATGAAGGGTATAAAGGGTATCTGTGCCATTCGTCAGCGTGAAACCGGCACCGTAGAGGTAAGGCGCACCGTAGCCGTTGGGCCACCACAGCCTCATCCGCTGACGGGCCAGCTGGCGGAACTCGGAGGGAGCGAAGCGGACCTCGCTGATCTTTCCGGCCTCGACGGTGATGGCCTTTGAGAAGCGGATCGGACCAATCCATCCGTTGAGTGTCACTGTTGTCGGGTCCTTGCGGGTAGAGACGACCTTCACCGCCGGAATCAGTGTGGCGAGGGTGTCGGGGAGGTTCAGCTGAGTCGTCACCAACGGATCAGCAAGGCTCAGCCCGTCATCCTGCGTGAGATAGACATCGTTCCAGATACCCATGCACCGACCCGGAGTGGATGTTATCCAGTCCCACCCTATCGTAGGATGGAACGTGGGATTGTCGGCGCCGAGCACACCGCCATTGAGGTCTGTGGAGCTGGCATTTTTAATCTTTACAGGGCCAGGGTGCACATTCTTCCTCACGTGTACCACGAACTCGTTGGCCCCCTCCTTTAGAAGACCGGAGATGTCGAAACGCGCACGCGTGAAAGCACCGTCGATACGTCCGAGGCGGTGACCATTGAGCTCTACGACAGCACGCCAGTCGATACCATCAAAACACAGGTACTGGTGGGAACGGGACAGAGAAGCCGATGCCTCTCCATTGCCGACGGTTCCATTGTGTACGCTGATTGTCGACCTATAAGTGAAGTCGGAGTTGAAGAACGACTCAGAGACCTGACGCATGTTGTTGGCGACAGTTGTCTCCGGTACCGCTCCGACGTTGATATAACTTGTCAAGGCTGTCCCGGGCACCGTTGCTTCCATCCACGGCGATGCTCCGTTCAGCTGTTCCGTTCCCGTGGGGAGGTCACGCCGGATCTGCCAACTGTTGAGTGAAAGCTTGTCGCTTCCCAAGTCAAGACTGTTGGCAGCCTTCGCCACGACTCCGCCACGCCCGAGCACTTCCAGTTCCGCCACGCCATAGGTCTGTCCCTGCGGCTGCGTGAGCCATAGCCGCACATAACGTCCCTGCGTCTTACAAGGCTGTTCCTGAACCGTGCCGTTCCTGGCTTGTGCGAGCTGGGCGACGGTAGTCCAACGGTCACCGTCGTCAGACACCTGGACCTCACCGCGCCTGGCAGCATAGAGCCAGTGGATACGAAGCCGTTCTATCTCCGCCTTCGCACCAAGGTCGACCTTGAGCCATTGGGGCTCCCCGTCCCGGACCTGTGCGGAGATCCACGCACTGTAAAAATGCTCTGAAGGCAGCCAGCTCATGTTATGCTGCTTCCACGGTGCCTTGAAGACCTGGAACGACGACTGGATGTTGCCTGCCGCGCCTTCATCAAGGTCCAGGACACGCCACCATGCTGCCGAAGGCATCGTGAAATGAAGCCTCAACCCTTTCCACGCCGTATCCTTACGACTGAGTGGAATAGCGATGATGCCCCGACGCAAGGGGAGGTCGGTCTGTCCTGCCTGTTTATTCGGGTCTGTGGATACCGTCTCCTCCGTCTTGTAACCGGGGAGACCGTCGCCAGCTGTTGAGCCGGCCTTGCTCCAATGGACCCCATCCGTTGTCCCTTCTACGTCGATACGCCAGCCCGCCGGTTTCTGCTCATCGTAAGCCGTCTCGAAACAGAGGCGCAGCGTGCCGGCATGAATGGTCATGCCCGTCCACAGATATTGGAGCCACGTGTCCTTGCCGTCATAGAGATAATAAGGTGTGACGCAGTTGCCGTCGATACTCTTGAGACGGTCGCGCGAGTTGTCAACAATGTCATTTCTTGAGACGGTGAGTGTCACCGGCTCACCCTTGGTCAGAAGACCGTCGGTAGCGAGCTGCGCCGTAAGATTATAGTCAAGACTCGACGAGGCCGTCGCCACCCGGTGGAGGGCCAGATCGCGATAATTGTTGTCGGTCACGAGATGCGGAGCCGTATACTCAGCCCTGCTGCCAGGATAGAGACCGACAGTCCGGTTGCCGGCTGTCTGTACTTGCGCATCGGCAGCTATGACAAAGCCCAATGCAGCCATAAGAAGAATAGGTTTCAATTATATATTTGTTTAATTGTTTTGTATGCAAATTTACGGAAAAATACTGGAGTGATAAAGCGAAATATCTGTTATTTTATAAAACAGAACAAGAAAGACTATAGGCTTTAAGCCTTTGACTATGATCGATACAAACTATACTGTCGAGTCGGGGGAGACGCGAAGACCGCAATGAGTTTATAGCCTTGCCAATGGACGAGCAGGATGGATATCAACCAAGTAATAAAGGCTATTTCATCTTGAAATCGATCCTGCAGCCACCTGTCAGCATGGCATGGCTCAGGAAATCAGACTGCAAGAGCTGTCCGTTGACGGTCTTCGTGAGGATGAACCTCTTCTGCGGGTTGTCACAGTTGACGACCGTCGTCTTCCCGTTCTCCAGATGCAGCCTCATCTGCCGGAGATAAGGCGTGCCGATAGCATAGTCAGTACTGGCGGGACAGACGGGATAGAAGCCCATGGCGGAAAAGACATACCATGCCGATGTCTGACCGTTATCCTCATCACCGCAGTAGCCGTCAGGCGTAGCGCTGTAGAAGCGGTTCATGACCTGCATCTCGCGGATCTCGTGGATGACCTGACCATAGTAACTGTCGTCGAAGATTGGCGGGAGGTTGAAGACAGAGTCCATCATCGCGTTGAACTTCGCCTCCCCGCCCATGAGGCGGATGAGGTCGTCGGGACGCTGGAACACGGACCATGTGTAATGCCAGGCATTGCCTTCGGTGAAGACATCTCCCCATTTGAACGGGTTGAAAGGCGTCCCCCATGACCCGTCTTTCTTGCGGCCCCGCATGAGGTTATATTCCGTTGAGAAGAGGTTACGGTAGTTGAAGCTGCGCTTATAGTAAGGCGCTATCTCTTTGTCCTTCTTTCCTAAAGCTTTGCCAAGCTGGTAGATGCACCAGTCGTCGTAGGCATACTCGAGCGTACGGGCAGCACTCTCGTTAATCCCGACGTCGCACGGCACATATCCGAGTTTGTCGTACCACTCCCATCCTTTGCGGCCTGTGGAGCCTACTGTCGGGGTCGTGGCACACAGCCTGCCACAGCGTCCTGATATCATAGCCCCGGATGCCTTTTATCCAGGCATCGGCAACGATACTTGCTGAGTTGTTTCCTACCATGCAGTCGCGGTGACCGGGACTCGCCCACTCGGGAAGAAAGCCGCTCTCCTTATAAGCATTGACTAGACCCTGCTGCATCTGCGATGCCATAGAGGGATAGACGAGGTTGACATAATCGACCGGGCTCTCCACCGGCTGGCCGGCCCGCGTGGTCTGTACCACAGCCGATAAGGACACGGTGGAGAGAGCAATCATTATCAGGTGTCTCAATTTGATTCTGTTTAGAGGTCATTTGCCCGAATGCAAATAGGGCTGGCACAAGGTCCGCCCCACTCTTACTTTAATATCCTTTATAGTAGCAATCTTCTCATAAGCAGAAGTAGCCGTATAACCGCCGTTTCCAGTTGTAACAATGACTTTAGCCTCTCCACTGGTGTGACCGAGCTTCATGCCGACCTCAACGCTCTCCTTGTCAACAGCCATTCTCATGTACATGCTCTGTACTAAGATACGCTTATAGGAACCCTTAGCATCGGAAACGATAAGGCCCGCAATTCCTTTCTGCGTACTTGTCACGATCACTTTATTGCCGTCCACTGTCGCCGTAGCGATATTGGGATTCTCATTGATGACTTTATAGTCGCCATTGCCATTTGTGACATTGAACGAGGCGGTCTCTCCTACCCCGACCTTCACGGTATCGGCATCAAACGTGAGCTGTTCTTTCTGTGCAGCCTGTGGCACATCGGGATAGGTCGGCATGTTGTCATCGTCTGAGCTACAAGCCGTAAATGAGAAGCCGGGCGCCAGCATCGACAAGACTGCCAACATATATTTTGCTTTCATAATAATCGTTTATTAAAGAAAAGAGTAGTTTACCAGTCTTTATTGTATACGCCTGTCTTAACGACATCTTCACCATAGAACGCCTGAGAGACAGTGTTGATAGCACTCATTGGCGTGCGATTTGGAGCCAACGCAAAGAACATCTTATCCCGAGACGGCCAGCTATCTCCTGGTTGGAAAGGCCCTCGTCACGACTCATCAGAAAAACCTTCCGTCGTTGTAACGGCATCCTGTCAATCTCATCGTATACCCGCTGAAGCAGTTCCTTGTACTCGATACTCCGCTCCTCGTCCTCTCTATCCTGCAGTGCTCTGGCGCCGTCATCAATGGGTTTGACGGATAAGGTGAGGGAGTGGCGGAGAAAGTTGATGGCATCGTGGTGGGCAATGGTGAAGATATAAGCATCAAGATTCTCTATCTGCAATAGCTGTTCCCGCTTAATCCACAGTTTCATGAAGAGATTCTGCGTCAGATTCTCTGCCTCCGTCTCATCGTGGCACACTCCTGTGATATAAAACTTTATCTTAGGATAAAGTTTCTCAAAGAGACAGTTGAAAACAGCCTTATCATCGTGTGACAAGGCGATCGATAGAAGGTTGTTTTCAACGTTTGAGACCATGTATCTCCAGACTAAATTAGCTTGACTCTCTTTTTATCGTTCAAAGATACAAAAGAAAATATAAACAGGAAAGTTTTTTGCAGTATTTTTCAACAAATGCTTAACTTTGTATAAGGAAGCAGTCTCATGAACGGTTCCTCCGGTTAATATGTTGAAGAGTGCCTACCACGGGGTGTTACTGCACTGATATATAATAACGCAAAAATGAAAACCGACATGAACAAAAAATTAGTGATGAATGTCACTTTTTGTCTCCTCACCCTACCC
>CALJCU010000406.1 GCA_938023885.1 uncultured Prevotella sp.
GCCATACAATAACCTCATAAGCGTAAAAGCACACACAAATAGCTGGCATCGTAGCCACACGACGCCCTAATGGCAGAAGAAAAAAGGGGTAAACAACAAGCCTACTGTTCCTTAAGCTTAAACGAAGTTTCAATACTTACAATATCAGCCTTAAATGCCTTGTCAACCTGCAGCCGCTTTTCAACCTGCGCACAGCTGTGAATAACTGTGCTATGGTCACGGTTTCCTACAAGTCGTCCGATACGGCTGGCCGGCATTTTGGTATATTTCTGTGCCAGATACATCGATACCTGCCGTGCAACCACATAGTCGCGCTTACGGCTCTTGCTGTTGATTTGTGCCGTAGTAACGTTGTAATGCACGCATACTTTCTCCAGAATATCGTCGACCGTTAAGGGCTTGTCGTCCATCTTAACAGCGCGTTTTACCACACGTTCGGCCAGACGCATGTCGATATTACAATTGTAAACGATGGAGTAAGCCATCAGCGAGTTGATGACACCCTGCAGGTCACGCACACTTCCGCTCGCCGTCTCAGCGATATACTCAATGACATCGTGGGGGATGTTCAGACCATCACGCTTAATCTTGTTCTCCAGGATATCAACGCAGAGCTCATGATTCGGTTTCTCCAGTTCAGCGATAAGACCACAGGAGAAACGCGTCAGCAGACGGTCCGGTATATCCTTCAGATCTACCGGCGGGCGGTCGGAAGCGAGGATGATACGCTTGCCGTTGCGGAAAAGGTTGTTGAAGATATGGAAGAATGTGTTGAGTGTTCCCGTTTTACCCATCCATTCCTGAATATCATCAACGATAAGCATGTCGATGGTCTGGTAGAAAGCGATGAACGAGTTAACGGAGTTCTGCAGCACAGCGTTGCTATACTGTACCTGGAAGAGACGGGCAGAGATATACAGCACACGTCTCTTCGGGAAGATCTCCTTGGTGCGCATGCCGATGGCATTGATAAGATGCGTCTTGCCACATCCCGACGGTCCATAGATGAACATCGGGTTAAACTGCATCGTACCAGGATGTTCAGCGATAGACATACCCACCGAGCGCGGCAGTTTATTACTGTCACCCTCAATATAATTGGAGAACGTGAGATGCGGATTAAGCTGTGGATCGAGATCCTGAGGCTGTGCGGCATCAAGCGGCGTCGGACTCTCATTGGCACGTTTCACAGGCTGTTTCTTCACGGCATTGGCAGTATCCGACCACACAGTCTCCGTACCGCCCCTGTCCTTCCCCTCACGGTCGACGACAACACGATAGGACAAATGAATCTTAGGACCAAAGCACGCATAGAGCACCTTGGTAAGCAGGTCTACGAAGTTCTCTTCAAGATATTCGTAGACAAAAGGACTGGGAACCTGCACGAGAATCATCCTTTGAGCCTCATCGAAGTGCTCAAAGACAATGGGCTTGAACCAGGTGCCGTATATCTGCTCGGTGACGTTCTGACGGATGAGCGTCAACGCCTTCTGCCACCGGGGATCTTCTTCTGCTTTCATTTTGCTGTCTTGGGGATGTAGATTGCCTGCATCAATTCGTCACATTTCTCGTCCCATTATTGGAAACGCAATTGCAAAACTACAAAAAAATCACGATACTGCAAATCGCATTTCCGACATCATTCGCCGTCTCAAAGTTCTAACCGCTTACAAATGATTTAATTAGATTCGAAGAGACGGAGAATGTTAATGTTGTATAATATTATATACCCTATTTATCCTTCTTCCCAAAGAGCGAGAAGTGGACGTAACGTTTCGGATGCTTCTTGAGGTCGGTGAGGAGTGAGTCGGCGGAACTCACGGTGCTGTTCATATTATTATACAGTCCCGGGTCACGCATCAGCAGGCCGAGAGTACCGTTGGGTGAGTTAAGCTGATGCGTCACGCTCTCTACGTTGTCGAGCGTACGGTCCACCTTAGCCAGCGTCTGTGCCACATCAAGCTGTGCAAGATTGGCTGTGAGCCGGTCGGCATTGTTAAGTGTTGAGCCTGCCTTGCCCATGGCATAGTCTGCCTTGGAGAGAATACCCGGCACCTGACTGTTAGCCTGTGCGACAAGGCGGTTGAGACCGGCAGAGGTGGCAGTAAGGTTCGACGTGACGGTCTGGATGTTATGCAGTGAAACACGAAGAGCAGGGTCGGCGAGAAGCATGTTGACACTCGAGAGGATACTGTCCACCTTCGGCAGCATAGCTGAGATGGCAGGCACGAGCGACTCCACAGAACCCATGAGGCCGCCATCGAGGTTCCCCCGGATAGTGTCACCGGGCTCCACACGCTCCCGTGGGTTATTGGCCAGCAAGAGATTCATCTTGATATTGCCCATGAGGTCACTCACAATCTCTGCCGAGGAGCCCTTGGGGACACGGAGATCATTGTCGACCTGGAACTCTACAAGCACGCGCCCACTCCTGTTGTAGTCGTAGATGATCGACTTGACATTACCGACCTGATAGCCATCCGCATAGATAGGATTCGACGACGACAGACCATTGATATTCCGGAAAGAGGCATAATAGACCTTGTCCGTGGAGAATACAGGCATGCCCTTCAGAAAATGAAGGCCGAAAAAGAGCACGACGATGCCTGCTATGGCTACAAGGGCTATCTTAACTTCCTTGGTAAAGAACTTCATATCTTCAATTATTAATTGCCGAATATTATCGGGTGATCATTTTCTTTTATTCTTGAGGAACTCGCGGATGGCCTCATTCACATCTATGACTTTCCCGTTCTTCATAGCTATAATGAAACAATCGGGGAATCTGTCGAGGATGGTCGTCCGAAGTTTCCTGATCTCATTATAGTTGGTTGACGATCCGTAGGTATAACGCTGCAGACTGCCGTCCGTGAAACTGTCATAGCCTTCGAGGCCCTTAAAGAGCGGGCTGTCCGCCTTCTGCTTCTGCTTTCCGGCAAAGATCTGAATCTTAAACACAGGAGCATCCCTGTTCACTTCCTCACGCATTGTCTTCTCCACCGTACTGCGTGTCCGCTCTGTCTTCTGCGCCGTACCGCGGCGAGTCCGCTGCCTGCGTGCCACAGGCTTGTCGTCAGCGACCTCGGCATTGTCCACGGAGAGGCCGGCTGAATCGTCCGTGTCTTTATACGGCACATCGATATCCGTACCACCATAGCGCTGTCTGTATATCCTGAACGCCCGCACGATGCCCGTGGTATAGGCATCAAGTGCCGAGTCGGTGTTAAGGTAGTTCTCCTCATCGGGTGTCGTGATGAACCCGAGCTCCAGAAGTACGGCCGGCATAGATGTCAGCCGCAGCACGGCAAGGTTGTTCTGATGGGCACCACCGTTCTCACGGCCCGTAGCCCTGCACACCTCCTGCTGCAGGATACGCGACAATTCAACGCTGCGTTCCCGGTTCTTGTCAGCGATAAGCTCAAACATGATGTCGCCCTCTGCTGAGTTCTCCAGACCTTTATAACGGGTCTTATAGTCTTTCTCCATGAAGATGACGGAGTTCTCCCGTTTAGCCACCTCAAGGTTCTCCTGGATGCCGCGCGCCCCGGTGTGTTCACCCGTCCCAAGGGTATAACTCTGGAAGCCGTGACTGATCTTACCTCCGGCAAGGGCGTTGATATGCACAGAGAGAAACAGGTCTGCCTTGTTGCGGTTGGCGATGTCGGCACGTTCGTGAAGGGGGATGAAGACATCCCTCTTACGCGTGTAGATGACCCGCACATCAGGGCAACTCTGCTCGATGGCATGACCCAAGGCAAGAGCGTAACGGAGCGTGAGATTCTTCTCAAAGGATATCATGCCTTTGGCACCATAGTCGTTTCCACCGTGTCCGGCATCGATGACAACCGTGAAGGAACGGCCTGCCGTCACGGTTGTCAGCGTCAGGAAGAGAAACGATAAGGTAAATAACGTCTTACGGTACATAATTAGTTGTTTTCACTTCTATTCCCCGTCCGTCACATATTTTTTCAAAGCTCTCACCACACCGTTCTTCCACGTGTTGATATTGTCATCGTTGAGGGAGAGAGAACCGACGAGCTTTATCACGTGGTCGATAGGCATACCATAACGCAGCACACCGGAGATGAGCTTCGCATAGTTCCAGTATTCCGGATTGAACTTCCCCGAGAGTCCCTCAACGGTGGTCTTATAGCCACGGCGGTTCTCAAACTGGAAGTCGTAACGGTGCGTTCCGTCGGGATTAGTCTGGCGGATAATCTTGCCTTTCGTCACTGTCTTGGGCAGCACGATACCCTCATCGTCGTCCTGCAGTCCGGTAAAAATCTCATAAGGACGGCCATCAAGAAGACCTACGAAAGCCACCCATTTATCTTTATTGTTCTGGAAGCGCACGACATCACAGTCGAGCTCATCAGGACGGTCCTCAATGACCTTCGGACGGTCGTAAGAGCCGTTTGCCCACATGGAACCGTCACTCGACGATGACTGCTGGGACTTTACTTCCTGGTTGGTTTGTTGTTGTTGTTCTTTCTGTTGAATATCCATGTAACGTTACAAGCTTGTTTATACTCTTATCTGTATTCTTGTGTGTACTTTTGTGTGCAAAAATACCTTTTATTTTCCACAATCTCTATAAAATCATACTAAAAGAACTTATTTTTTCAGATTATTTTCCATAACTTTGCACAAATAGCTTCAGAATTTGACAAAACGAATAAGACAAGCGAAATAATGAATAGCATAAATCAACGAAAAAGCATCCGCAAATATGCCGGCCGTGAGGTCACGGACAAGTTGCTCACACGCCTTTTGGAAGAGGCTGAGCATACCCCCACGATGGGCAATCTTCAGCTTTATAGCGTCGTGGTGACACGAAGCCAGAAGATGAAGGAGAAGCTCGCGCCGGCTCATCTCAACCAGCCGATGGTGACGGGTGCTCCCGTCGTTTTGACGTTCTGTGCCGACTTCCGCCGTACGTCACTCTGGGCAGAGAACCGCAAGGCGGTACCCGGTTACGACAACTTCCTCAGTTTCATCAACGCAGCCACTGATACGCTGCTCTATTGCCAGACGTTCTGCAACCTCGCCGAAGAGGCAGGCCTGGGCACATGTTTCCTCGGCACAACGGTCTACATGCCACAGATGATCATCGGCACGCTCCATTTGCCCCGCCTCACTTTCCCCGTGGCGACCATCACCCTCGGCTGGCCCGACGAGAACCCGGCACAGAGCGACCGACTGCCTATTGAAGCCATCCTGCACAAGGAGACTTACGAGGACTACACCTCCGGGAAGATTGACAGGTTCTACGGTTACAAGGAGTCACTGCCGGAAAACAGGCAGTTTGTCGAGATCAATCACAAGGAGACACTGGCTCAGATCTTCACGGATATACGTTACACCCGCAAGGACAACGAGGCAATGTCGGAAGGTCTCGTCAAGGCACTCAAAAACCAAGGATTCATCAAGTGATGGCTGCTATTCAGATTATACCTGTTGAGAACAGCCGTCAGCGTAAGACTTTTCTCAACTTCTTCTATGACCTCTACCGCGACTGTCCCTATGCCGTGCCTTATCTGTATCTCGCTGAGGAGCTAACGCTGAGGCCGGGATCCAACCCTGCCTTTGCTTTCTGTGAGGCGCAGTGCTTCCTCGCCCTCAAAGACGGGAAGGCAGCAGGACGTGTCGCCGCCATCATCAACCGACGTGCCAACGGACACTGGCAGCGGAAGATGGTGCGTTTCGGCTGGTTCGACTTCATCGATGACCCTGCCGTCTCCGAAGCACTACTCAAGGCTGTCGCCAACTGGGGAAAGGAGAAAGGTATGACAGAGATAGCCGGGCCCTTCGGCTTCGAGGACATGGACCGCGAGGGGTTGCTCGTCGAAGGTTTCGATCATCTCTCCACGATGTATGTCAACTACAACTATCCTTATTACGCCAAGCACCTGGAACGGCTCGGTTTCGCGAAGGACAACGACTACGTGGAGTACGAGATTAAAGTGCCGGAGGTGACACCCGAGAAGTTCAAGCGTACGGCGGCACTGATAGAGAAGCGGTATCATCTGGAACCATGCAAGTTCAACCACCACGACATGACGAAAGGCGGTAGAGGACATGAGCTGTTCGGCATCCTGAACATTACCTACCGCAACCTCTACGGCTATTCCCACCTGTCAGACGACCAGATCGACACCATCGTCAACAACTACATCAAGCTTGCTGACCTCAACCTCGTGACCTGTGTCGTCGACACGGAAAAGAACGATAAAATGGTAGGGTTCGGCGTGTCCTTTCCTTCTTTCTCCGAGGCACTGCGCAAGACGCACAATGGCCACCTCTTACCGTTAGGCTGGTGGCAACTGCTGAAAGTGATGAAATGGCACAAGACATCCGTCGTCGACCTGCTGCTCATCGGCGTGCTGCCCGAGTATCGCATGAAAGGTGCCAACGCCATCATCTTCAACGACCTTATCTCCTGGTACCGCCGCTACGGTTTCAAATATGCCGTTACGGGACCGCAGATGGAGACGAACAAAGGCGTACTGTCTCAGTGGCAGTATCTCGAGTCAGAAGAAATCCGTCGCCACCGGATGTACGTAAAAACTATTTAGACCCACTTACAGCAGGAGCGGCTAGGAATAGTCAGGGGCCGCACGCATCCCCTAAAACAGAATATGGAAAACGAAGTATTAAAAGACATCAAAGATAACCGTTCCCTTAATACCTTAATATAAAATTGACTATCGCATGTTTTCACATTTTAATTGCAAACTTGCCCTTCCCCTTGCCCTGCTCTGCACGACGGGCATGGCGCAGAAGCGCGCATTCACTATTGAGGACGTCTATCGCGTAAAGTCGGCGTATGGCGTGACAGCCACGGCTTCCGGCAAGATGGCTTACACCCTCAGCGCATCGGACCTCTACCGGCAGACGGTAACATCGGACATCTATACCGCCGACGGCAAGGCGCTGACGACAGACGGCAAGAGCTATGCACCAGGATGGAGCGCCGACGGCAAATACGTCTATTACACATCGTCGCGCAGCGGCCTGCCGCAGGTGTGGTGCGCTGAGGCTGTCAACCCGACGGCTGCCGTGCAGCTGACCGGCTATCAGCTCGGTGTGCAAGGGGCGGTGGTCTCGCCCAACGGCCGATACATCGCCTTCGCCGCAGAGGTAGACCCTGACCTCAAAGACACCGACGGATCACTGAACAAGAAAGCCAACGAGACGAGGGCAAAGAACCCTATCCAGGCACATACGAGTGAACGGCTGCTCTTCCGTCACTGGACCGAATACACCGACGGCAAATACTGGCACATCATCGTCTACGACACTGTGGACAAGACCTATACCGACGTCACGCCAGGCAAATTCCATGCTCCCGTGTTCTCTCCGTCGGGTCCCTCGGGCTTCGTGTTCTCTCCCGACAGTAAGGAACTGTGCTATCTCAGCAACCACGATGCCCACCCCGAGGCAAGCACAAACTGTGACCTGTGGACGGTGTCCGTGACAGGCGGAGAGGCGAAGGACCTCACGGCAGACAACAAAGCCTGGGACGGTTCTCCTCAGTACTCGCCCGACGGCCGGTATATCGCCTGTCGCTTCCAACGCACACCGGGTTACGAAAGCGACCGTTTCATTCTCGGGCTCATCGACCGCAAGACGGGAGCAAGGCGTGCGCTCACAGAGTCGTTTGACAACTGGGTCGATGACTATAAATGGTCGGCCGACTCGAAGAAGATCTATTTCCTCGGCGAGGTGCGCGGTGATAAGCCGCTCTACGAACTGGATGTGAAGAGTGGCAAAAGACGCTGCATCATTGCCGGCAAGGCTATCTCCGGCTTCGACTTCGACGGCAAAGGCAACCTCTGGTTCTCTTATTCTACGACAGGCAAGCCGACAGCGATCTATCAGACGACACTGAAGGACCCGCGGAAGATCATACAGGTCACCCACTACAACGACTCCTTAGAGGCGGCTGTCGACCTCCGCCCATCCGGGCGAATGTGGGTCAAAGGAGCTGACGGCGACTCCGTAGAGGTGTTCATCGTCAAGCCCCACAACTTCGACCCCTCCAGGAAATATCCGCTTGTCATCAATGTCCACGGCGGTCCGCAGATGCAATGGATGGACTCCTACCGTGCCGACTGGCAGGTCTATCCCGGTGCAGGCTATGTCGTTGCCTATCCCAACCCCCACGGCTCGACGGGCTATGGCCAGAAGTTCTGCCGGGATATCAGTGGCGCATGGGGCAGCCGTCCCTACGAGGATGTCATGAAGGTCACCGACGCCCTCGCACAGCTGTCGTATGTCGACTCCACACGCATGGGCGCCATGGGATGGAGCTATGGCGGTTACTTCATGAACTGGCTGCAAGGTCACACGACACGTTTCAAATGTCTCGCTTCGATGATGGGTCTCTTCGACCTGCGGTCTATGTGGGGTGCCACAGAGGAGCTCTGGTTCCCCAACTTCGATCTTGAAGGACAGCCGTGGAACTCTCCTCTCTACAAGAAATGGAGCCCGTCGGAGTATGTGAAGAACTTTGCCACGCCGACACTCATCATCACCGGCGAACGCGACTACCGTGTGCCTTACACCCAGGCCTTGCAGTATTTCTCCACGCTGCAGACCCTCGGCATCCCCAGTCGTATCATCGTCTTCGACAACGACGGTCACTGGCCGGACAGCCTCAAGTCGATGCCGCTCTATTACAATGCCCACCTCGAGTGGTTCCACAAATATCTTGGCGGCGCACCCGCGCCGTGGAGCACGGAGGAGATGGTGAAGAAAGCACCGTGGGAGAAATAGCTGATGTTGTGTAGGCAGTCACACAGTGACTGCTCCAAAACATTAATTACTAATGCCATGCATAACATCCAAAGACAATTCCTTCTTCCCCTTTTTCTCTTTTTTTCTCTTTACCTCTCTGCCCGGCAATCCACCCACACCCCCGAGACGCTCCAGCAACTGGCCGAGCGTCTGCTCAACGGCAAGCAAGGGAGTATCGTTGCCATAGAGCCGAAGACGGGGTGCATCCTCGCCCTCGTCAGTCGTGACAAGATAGGCGATGGAGTCAACAGGGCGGTCTCAACGACCTATTCACCCGGATCGGCCTTCAAGACGGCACAGGCACTGTACCTTCTGTCCAGCGGGTGGATCAGCCCCGACAAGACCTATCCCTGCCATAAAGGGTTCTACTTCAACGGCATACACGTCGGCTGTCATGCCCACAAAGCCCCACTCGACCTCGTCGGAGCTATCGGACAATCGTGCAACAGTTATTTCTGCAAGGCATTCCAGGAGTATATGGACGACCGGGGCTTCACGCTGACGAAATGGCAGGCTATCAGCCACTGGGCTACTTTCATGCATAGTCTCGGCCTGGGTATCCGTATCGCACCTTCCCTCACAGACGAGGCGAGTGGCGTCATCCCCGACTCCACTTACCTGCGCGCCCATTACCGGGCATGGAACGGCACAACGATCATGTGGATGGGTATGGGGCAGGGAGAAGTCAGAACCTCACCTCTGCAGCTCTGCAACCTCGCTGCCCTCATTGCCAATGGGGGCTGGTGGATAACTCCGCATTTTGACAGAGATTCTCTTGGCAACGACAGTATGAATGGTCCGAAGCCCATCCGTCACAAGTCCTTAGCAACCCCGGGGGCCCTCGCTCTTGTGCAGCGTGGCATGCGGCTCTGTGTCACCCATGGCACGGCAGCCGCCATCAACACACCTGCTTACCCTATCTGCGGAAAGACGGGCACAGCGGAGAACAAAGGGGTGGACCACAGTATCTTCATGGGCTACGCACCAATGGCCGGCGCCCGTGTCGCCGTCAGCGTCTATGTAGAGAACGGTGGCTTCGGGGCCGACCTCGCCGCCCCCATCGCATCGCTCATCATTGAGAAAGCCCTCACCGGTGGTCTCTCCCCCGCTTCTGAGGCGAAGGCACGACGCTGGGAAAAACGGCAAGTCAAGATAACCCCCGTGGAGATCCCAGTCTCCTTCGATGACCTATAACTGTCGTCCGACGCAAGATCTTCCGACGTTCGGCACACAATCCTCCGACGTTCGATACACAATCCTGCGACGTTCGATGAAAGATGGGCTAAGCGTTTTGTGACATCGCCACACAACGGCACAAAAAACATTTAAACCATTTGGCAAAGCAAAAAGAAAACTGTATCTTTGCAACAAATAGTATAAAGAATAGTATTTTGACGGAACATACCGTTACATTAGAGGACTCCGCATCTGCCACAATAACAGAAAGAGCTATTAGCTTATTTAAGGGAGTAAGACGGGTAACGATCCCGGACCCGGGCAAAGTTAACAATAAATTATAAAATATTATTTGAACTTCCTCATTCGGAGATGATAGACAGGCAGACAGTAGAAAAAATCAAGGACGCGGCAAACATCGTGGATGTGGTGTCGGAGTTCGTCACGTTGAAGAGGTCTGGAGCCAACTATAAAGGTCTCTGTCCGTTCCACAACGAGAAGACGCCGTCGTTCTATGTCTCGCCGGCTCGAGGCACCTGTCACTGCTTTGGCTGCGGCAAGGGAGGCAATGCCGTGACGTTCATCATGGAGCATGAGCAGCTCACCTACCCTGAAGCCCTGCGCTGGCTCGCGAAGAAATACCACATCGAGATCCACGAGCGCGAACTGACGAACGAGGAGAGAGAGGAACAGTCGAAACGCGAGTCGATGTTCATCGTCAACGAGTGGGCAGAGAAATATTTTGAGAACCTGCTTCACACGCATCCTGACGGTCAGGCTGTCGGCCTGCAGTATTTCCGCTCGCGCGGTTTCCGCGACGACATCATCAGGAAGTTCAATCTCGGCTACGACCTCCCCGACCGTTTCCTCCTCGGCACGGCAGCAAAACAGAAAGGGTACAAGACAGAGTTTCTCACCGCCACCGGTCTCTGTTATCAGACAGAGCGCGGCGAGCTCATCGACCGTTTTGCAGGCCGTGTCGTCTTTCCCTGGACAGGTGTCAGCGGTAAGGTCGTAGGCTTCACGGCGCGTGTCCTTGACAAACGTACGAAAGGGGTCAACCAGAAATATGTCAACTCTCCCGACTCGGAGGTGTTCCACAAAGACCATGAGCTCTATGGCATCTGGCAGGCTAAACGATCCATCGCCAAGGAGGACCGCGTCTATATGGTCGAAGGACAGGCCGACGTCATCTCCATGCACCAGTGTGGCATCGAGAATGTCGTCGCCAACTCGGGAACGGCCCTGAGCATCCATCAGATACACATGCTTCACCGTTTCACCTCAAACATCACCCTTATCTACGATGGTGACGCAGCCGGCATCCACGCCGCCCTGCGCGGCACCGACATGCTGCTCTCCGAGGGCATGAGCCTCCGCGTGCTGCTCCTCCCCGGCGGCGAAGACCCCGATGAGTTCGCACGCACCCACACGGCGGAGGACTTCAAGAAATATATCGAAGAGCATCAGGAGGATTTCATCCAGTTCAAGACCGACCTGCTGCTCAAAGGAGAGACGGATCCGAAGAAACGTGCCGACGGCATCAGTTCCATCGTAGAAAGCATCTCCGTCATTCAGGATCCCATCCTCCGCGATACGTATATCCACGACGCCAAAAACGGCAACATGAAAATCAACGGTGTCTACGGCACTTACAAGAACGAAAAGAAAGCAGAGCTCTCCCAAAAAGGCGGCATAGAAGGCGCGAAACTTGAAAAA